>CAZFJK010000014.1:0-23130 GCA_964519225.1 uncultured Methanosarcinales archaeon
TCTAAATAAACTTTTAAAAAGTTGTGATTTTATCTGTGTATGTCTTCCAAAAACACCCGAAACATTAGATTTTATTACATTAAAAGAACTAAAAATCATGAAACCTTCGTCAATTTTACTCGATATTTCAAGAGGGGAAATTGTAAATTTTGAACATTTATATGTAGCATTAAAAAACAAATTAATAAGGGCCGCTTTTTGTGATGTCTACCCGAAAGAACCACCCGATTATTCCCATCCTATTTTTAGTTTACCAAATTTCATTTTTACGCCGCATATTGCAGGAGTTACGAAAGAAGCTGAAATAATGCAAGCCAAAATCGCCGTAGAAACTATTAAGAATTTTCTTAAAAAGAAAACACTCAAAAATAGAATAGTTTGATCCAAAAATATCTACTTTAGTTCGCAATTTCTCGTATCTCCAAGACATCTAACTCTGCCGATTTTTTCACATCTCTGTTGTTCACCATGCCTGTTATACCACATTTTAAAATGCTCACATATATTAAAATCTATCCCAGTGGTTTTTTGGAATAAATATAAAGCGTATAGTCCGGCGTGTCTATGTCCACTAAAAAGCTCATATTCAGCTAAGGATGCTTTGGTTACATTATAGTTCACCATAAAGCAATTTAACTCTTCTAATAGTCGTCTTCTTCTTTCTTCCACATTTTGTATTGAATTGAGCTCTCTTAAAAATTCTTCTTTTTTTCTATAGTAGTTACAAAATTTGTCTATCGGAGTGGTTACCATAACCAAGAACTTGATTGTAAAAATTTAAAATTTTCGATTGTGATTGTAAAAAAGCGTTACCTTCACTTTAAATATCTTTTAACTCCGAATAGAGACTACAAAAATTTAAAAATTTTAAGAATCAAAAGAATTAAAGATGGACGATCCTTACGAACGTTTTATCAATAAAGATATAACATCTTCACCATGCCTTTTCACCCTTATTAAAGGAAAAAGAGTTACCTGGGAACTTACAGGAACTTGTAATTTAGGTTGTAAGCATTGTTGTGTTTCTGCTTCCAAATTTTCAAAATTTAAACCGAATCTTGAGCGATACAATCAAATCGTTGACGAACTAGTAAAATTAAACGTCAAAGCACTCTATATATCTGGAGGCGAACCTCTTCTATGGGATGAGTTCCCAAAATTTTCTATTTACGCGAAAAACGCTGGTATAAAACTTATAAGTCTTGCGACAAACGCCACACTTCTTACAAAAGAGAAAATCAAAGAATTAAACTCTTCGGTGGATAAAATACTTGTCAGTTTGGATCACTTTTCTCCCAAATATCACAACAAACTAAGAGGAAGCAAAAATGCATTTAGCAGTACAATTAAGGGAATTAAAAATCTTAAAAAATATTCTAACATTTACATACGTGTTGGATGTGTAATCTGGAAAGAAAATTATAAGCATCTTGAAAGATTCATAAAATTTTGTGTAAACTTAGGAGTAAACGAAATAGCTTTTAGCTGGATAATGAAAGTGGGTCAAGCGATAAGATTTCCAGAAGTTTTTCCTCCTAGAGCCGCCTATCATGAAGTAGGGAAAAAGTTGGAATACCTCAAAACAAAATATTCGGCTAAAATAAAAATTTCATTTCATAGATTCAAAAAATTTAATAAAAATGCTGTGTCCTGCAAGGGGGGACAGAATTTTTATTACATAAATCATAGAGGAAAAGTAGGTCCATGTTCATGGATTTCAAAATTATTTCCAAAGTTTTTATCTAAAGCAACCATATTCCAAACAACATTTAAATCGTTAATAAAAGAAAAAACCATTAAAGATTTTCTTAAAGAAGAAGAAAAAAGATACCAAACATACGGACCAGGATGCCCTGCCGTATGTTATATTGAAAATGGAAAATTCCAGTCCAGGGATCCGTTATTAGAAATTAATTGAAAGAGAGAGGTTTCTTACATTTAATGTTGTAATTTAGGTAGAAGTTTATTTTTAAAAAATTTTATCATTTTCTTCGTACTCTTCTTTATTTCCTCTTTGTTATGCTTCTCCAAAGCAAAAAGTGGTTTACTTAAAGTATCCGAAACGACATTAATACTCAAAGCGTTTTTGACAAAGCCATATAATCGTCCAGTTTCCATATCCGCTACGCAATTTTTTTTAATTCTAGATATTCCCTTGGAACAGTTTATTAAACTTAGTAAATCAGAAACTGTAAAGCTTTTTGCAATTTTGACTCCCTCTTTCAGAAAAAAACGCGAAGAAAAACGAGCAAACGTAGTAGTAGAGTAAAATTTGCCATTTAAATAAGCTTTATTAACCACAACTATATCACCTACTTTAAATTTTTCATCTAATCCGCAACAAAACCCTAAATGAATAATCTTACAATTAAAGCGTCCCAGTATTCTATATACCGCTACCGCAGGTTCTCCTTGAGGAATTTTTATATAACCCACCGACCCCTTTTTCTTTGTTAGAAAAATACTTTTTCTTTTAGGTTTACCGCAAACGTTTTTAAATAAGAACGAAAGAGGGATAGTAACAACAATTTTAGGGATATATTTCCATCCAAAAAACCCATTTACTAATTTATTTATCGTTTCAAATGCCATAGTATATTCATTCCAAAGAGTTTTTGAAATGTAAAAATTACAAATATTAAATTTTTACTAAACAAAACCCTAAGCAAAAATTTATTCCAAGTTTAAATAAAAGAACAACGCTGTCAGAACAGACGTTTATTAGGGTTGATCAAATTTAATTTCTCCTAATATCCCAAAACCTTTTGCGTTTCTCTGCTCAAGCTATGCAGAGTAAATGCACTCGTAAATGCTGTCCAGAAATCCATAGTATAATGAAGTGTTTTTGCGAGTATTATTGCAGTAAGCAAAGCTAAAATTAGACCAGCAAAAGCAGCAACCAAGTATTTATTCTGCCATTTCAGGTTTGGATTCTTTTTTAGTTTTACTAAATAAGGAACAAAAGTCCTTGTCAAAACACCAAGCAAGATTCCAGCATAAAAACTTTCCATTTCATTCACCTCCAACCTCATAGCCGTGAAGTATTGCTTCATTCTTGCTTCTAAAACATATTAAATTTTCTGGAGCAATCACTCTTGCCCATCTGCTACAGCATTTATGCGCTTTTCTACTTTTCTTGCTTCCAACATACTTCGTATCTTTAGGACAACCAAGGGCAATACAACAAATATCTTCACCCTTTTCTTTTGTCCAGATACCGATCTCAACGATCTTAGCCAATCTCTCAGCTTTCAGCAATTCTTCTTCATACCTGACATCGGGCTTCTGCACAGAAACTCTTGAAAAACCTTCCTCAACCAATTTCAAATTAACAAAATCACCATCGACATAAACATACCTTAATAACCTTCCATACCTATCTCGATCGCTAACATCTCTCTCAAGATAAACAGCTCTGCCTTTTACTAATTCGGCCAATCTGTTCTTAGCCTCATCATAATAGTACTCGCCTCGCTCAGGAGCATCGATCGAAAGCAACCTAACAACCTCACCATTGCTTAATCTAATAGTATCCCCATCAATAACCTCGACTACAATATTGCCCCTTTCTTCCACAATCACAAAAACATATGTAAACAGCAAGCCAAGAGAAATCAATGCCAACAGTAAAAGCAACCAAAAACCGTGACCTCTCATAAAACTATCTACTCTTTCAGTTTTTTAATAATTTTCTCTTTTTCCTTTTTAGGTATGACAAAATCTAAATCCTCAGAAAATCTGTTTCAGAAAAACAACGCCAGATTGCTGTTCCGAGGTGAAGCACTGCCTTTTCAAGTATGTTATAAACAGATCTTGCAACCTCGTCCTGCATAAGAGCAATTTCTCTGTGGTCTTTTTTCAATCTGAGTGCCAACAGTATTTTCATAAAATTTTACAAAAAATATAAATATCTATAATTTTCGTTTTTTAATGAATTCAATTTTTCAATTTCCTAAATACTAATATCCATCGCTTAAATCAACCTTGTCCTCTTCCTTTATCCAATCTTCAACTTTATGCCTAGCTACTCGTTCACCATCGCTCATGATTACTTCATTTATTCCAGCATTTATTATCATTCTTCTGCATAGTTTACAAGGTCTTAGTTCAACCTTTTTCGCATCACCAATCAAGTCGATCATAAAAACATACATAGTTCCGCCAAGAATAGAAACTCCGCTCCTCGCAGCATTAATTATTGCATTCATTTCAGCATGAACACTTCTGCAAAGCTCATACCGCTGTCCTGGAGGGATGCCTGCCTTTTGCCTTGGACAAACACCCAAATCAATGCAATTAGTAGCTTTTCTCGGTGCTCCTGTATATCCTGTAGAAAGAATCACATCATTCTTTACAATTATTGCTCCGAACTTCCGCCTTAAGCAGGTTGCTCTCGTAGCCACTTCCCGTGCGATGTTGAGATAATATTGTTCTTTTGTAGGTCTCATGCCGCACTAGAATTTTTTCATCTATTAAATTCTTTTGTAAATGAAAAATATATTAACATTTTCTAATTTCAATGCATTTTATTTAACACTATACTTCCATGTAAATATAAAGAAATACAAAGATTTATATAGAAGTATTTAATAATTTTTACACAAATAATGCCAAAACAAAAAGTAACACTTAGCATAGACAGAGAAATTTATAAAAAATATAAACAGTGGTGCGAAGATAACGCTATCCTCCTTTCTAAAAAAATAGAATTATTCATGCAAGATGAACTCGAAAAAGCTGAAAAATTCAAAAAAATAAAAACAAAATCAAAAGAATCAAAAGAATGAAAAAGAAAAAAACAAAAAGAGGTGTTGGTGAGGCTGCGATTTTAACAGCAATAGTCATCCTAATCACGATTTCTCTTTATCTAGCTCCACGCCTTAATATCACTGGATTTTTTATTGCTGAGAAAGGCCTTCTTACTTATGAGGAAAAAATAAACTTAAAGCTAAATGAATCAACCTCGTTTGAATTTAATATATCGCCAGACATTGAAGAATTTGAACTTGTCTCTATTGCATTATCTGGACGTTTTATTGGAGATGGTAACGTTGAAGTTCATCTTGAAGATGCAATAGGAAACGATTATCTGATCTTTGATAAAGAAACAATTCAGAAAAAAGCATTTGAAGCGACTGGGAAATTTACAGAAATTGAAAAAGCAATTAAAGAAACTACAGAAAAAGTCAAGAAGAAAATTAAGGAAAAGAAGGAGGAAGTAAAAGAAGCGGCCGAGAAAATAAAGAAAGAAGTTAAAGAGCAGAAAAAAGAGAAAGCTGCAGAGAAAAAGGAGAAAAAAGAAAAGCAAGTAGAAGAAAAATCAGCTGAAGGAACACAAAGCGAGGAAACTAAAGAAAGCACAAAAGAAGCGGTGGCTGAAACAGGACCTGATACGAGCGGGAAACAAGAACAAGTTGAAGAAACAAGAACTGTTTCGAGCGATCAAACAGCTGAAACAAGTACTATTCAGATTGATGAAGGCGAAGAACAAACGTCTGGAGAAGAAACAACAGATACTTCTTCGGATTCACAATCAAGCAAGGAACTCCTACCCGAATCTACTCAAGAAGAAAATACAGAAAGAGAAGAAGCAACTACAACAACAGAGAAAGAGCCAGTAGAAGAATCACCAGAACCTACGAGTGATACAGCAGAAGAAACTACAGATGAATCTGAGGGAGAAGTAAGTGAAGAGCCAGAAACCGCAAAGCCAGAAACCAAGACAAATGAGACGAGAGAGGCAGAAGAGAGTAGAACAAACAAAACTAAGATTAACGAGACAAAAAAGATTAAGAATACTACAACAGAAGTTAAGAGACTATCCGAAAAGAAAAATGAAACAAAAGAAGTTATGCATCAGATTAGGAATCTTACAATTGAGCACAAAAACATTACAGCCGCGGTAAGTATTTATAATGTTACATCTAAGAATTTAACAGCGAGAAAGGTTACTATAAATACTACGCCGGAGAACATGACAGAATTGCTGAAGAATGTAGCAATTGTTGAAAATATTAGTGTAGGAAATATATCAACAGTGAATATAACAACAAACGTGACGGTCAACATCATAAACGTAACTGAAGAAATAAATATAATAGAATTTGAAAACGTTTGTCTTGAAACATGTTTGCTTCCAAAGGGTTTAACGGGGAAACAATATAAGCTGGTGATACGCGTTGATGGGAATTCAACACTCGAATTGAACAAGATAAAGTATACTATTAAAAATATCACGAAAAAAATACCTGTTAAGCTTGCAGTCTTAAATGCTGATGGAGAAACGCTTAATGCAACTGTTATTCTTCATAGAAATGGTGAAAGTATTGTTTCAACGAACAGCACAGAATCTGTTCAAATTTCGCCGGGTATTTATGATATCGAAGCGCGAATAAAAGACCATGTGATAGATAAGATTTACTTCTATTCTGCAGATCTTACTAAATCGATTAAGAAAATAGCTTCTGTGGATATTTTGTCCCATATAGAAAATATCACTCAAGGTTGGGCTATAAAACCAGAAATAGATGCTGATTCCATGGATGTGATGGTTACTGCAAATGGCACTAGGCTATACAAATGTTCTATATGGAAGTTTAATAAAAGAAAATGCAAACAAAACTTTACATTTGAGCAGTTTATCGCTCCTGGAGAAACATACACACTCAATCTTTCAATAGAGGAGTTTGGATTCATTGAAACAAATGAAATGGTCATGAATATTACCAATGAATCTGTTCCTATCGAAAAAATCTATGATGATCCAAGTTATGAGGTTGTTATAAGTTCGGTGCAATATGATGATGATACAAAAACATTGACTGTGGTATTCCATCATACTGCAAAGAATGGTAAGAGGATTCATATAGAATTTGCCGATAACAAAACATTTGACTATCTCCTTGATAAAGAAATTGCTAAAAAGAATGAAAATGTTACACTAAAAATATTTAATTGGACTTCTTCAGAATACTTTGAAATTAAAGTAGGTGACAGGACAGAGATATATGGAATAGGCATCCCACCAGAATATACCTTATCTCCAGCGATCAATGACGCGGAGAATAGAACTGTTGAAGCGACTGTGAAAATCTTGAGGAATAGTGTAAGGTTTGCGAATACAACCACAAGAGGAAGAATTAACATTCAAAGAGGGATATATTCTATAGAAATCTTTCCAAGGAATCACACGGTTAAGAAAATTAAGCTCAAAGGAATGAGGATAGCTGGACGAATATCTCGCCTTTTAAGACTCGATAATGTGCCTAAAGAAAAATTACCAAGAGCAGTTAAAGCTTTTGCAGTAGATCCGACAGATATAACTTTTGAAGAGGCTACGATTACTTTGATTGCGTCAGGAAATGTATTGTTGAAATGTCAAAACTGGAGTTTTGAAACGAGAGAGTGTAGAGGAAGTTGCTTTTACGATCCATCAAAAAATAGAAAAGTATGTACAAGCGGTTGGCAGCGTATCGCAAACTTGACACCGGGACAGGAATATAACATAACACTTACACCTCAAGATCCGGCTTATGCTGAATATAACTCAACATACGGTGCACCTTACTGCGGTGATTCTGGCATATCCCCTTGTATCGCGAACTCCTCCTTACTTAGAAGCAGAGATAATATCGGCGGAGGGTCAGAACCAAACTATCCAAACACAATTGATACGTGCAATGATGGATCATGGGGAACATATCAATCAGACGAATCTGTTGAAAACATAACGATAGCAAGTTTGAATCATAGTGTGTTCATTAAAGGTGATACTATCAACGTGACTGCAACAGTATACTGCTATGATGGTTCAGGAGACAATGTTAATTTTGTTTATACCAATAATACAGATTCACCTGCATGGAAAGTTATGGCCTCTGTTGATCCTTGTCCCGCTGCAGGATTAAACACATTTTCAAAGACATGGAAACTTGACAATATCGCAGGAAAACACGCAGTGAGAGTGAGTATCCAATGGAACGGTGCAACTACAACAACGTGCGGTTCAGGAAACTATGATGATAATGATGATGTTGTGTTCAATGTTTTAGCAGATACAAAAGGTCCAGCAATCAATTTTGTCCAACCAACACCAGCAAATGATACAGTGCAAAATAAGAATCGGGTATTCATTAATGCCACAGTAACTGATGCTTTATCAGGTATTGACGCTTGTCTACTTGAATGGAATGGCGTTAATGAAAGCATGACAAAAGTAGGCACAGGATTAAGTGTCTATTGTCATGTCAATAAAACAGGACTAGCTGATGGAACATACTCGTATAAAGTTTATGCAAATGACTCTGCTGGAAATTGGAATGTTTCAGAAACAAGGATTGTAACAGTTGATACAACACCACCAACTATAACTTTTGTTCCACCAACACCGGCGAATGGTTCAATCTTAAGCCAGGCTTGGGTATTCATAAACATAACAGCTTCAGAAAACCTAAGCACAGCCTTGCTTGAATGGAATGGCATTAATGAAACAATGCAAGGCAGTGGCACAAACTGGTATTTGAATAAGACTGGTCTAGCAAGTGGGACTTATACATATAAAGTGTATGGAAATGATTCTAGCGATAACTGGGGTGTTAGTGAAACGAGAATAGTGAAAATAAATTTCCCTCCCCAAATAAGTTTGCACTATCCCCTCAATAATACCCAGTTTAATGATACGCAGACCGTGACATTTAACTTTACAGCTACAGATGAATTGTCAACAACACTTTCATGCTCGGTGTATCTTGATGGAATATTGAATCAAACAAACAACTCTGTACAAAACGGTTCTGTATCTGAATTTACAATAGCAAATATAAGCTATGGTGAACATAATTGGTTCATCAATTGTTCTGATGGTGAACTTTCAACTGTCAGCGAAACAAGATACTTCACCATAGCGGATACAATACCTCCGAGCATCTACTATAATCCGAATACTGAAGCGAGCGGAAGCTACAGCAAAAGCTGGATATTCATAAACATAACCTGTTCTGACCAGAGTAGGGATTCTGTGATTCTAAATTGGAACGGAACAAACGAGTCATTTGATAATCAGGCAGGAGATATATTTTGGGAAAACAAAACAGGCCTAGCTGATGGAACATACACCTTCTATGCTTGGTGTAATGATACTTATGGAAACACAAATCAAACATCTCAAAGAACAGCCACTTTGGATACAACTCCTCCAACAGTTAACCTAGAAAGCCCTGCTAATAATACACTCGAACAAAATACAAATACAATCACTTTCAACTACAACACAACAGACGCAATAAGCGATGTTGCCAACTGTTCATTATATATAAACGGCGTTCTGGATGAAACAGATACAATAATAACAGAAAGAACAACACAAAATTTCACAAAAACATTGCCAAACGGCTATTATAATTGGTCGGTATCTTGTTATGACGCTGTTGGAAATAAAGGAACATCTGAAACATGGTATCTTAATATTTCTGTACACCCTCCTGTAACTACATTAATCTATCCTCCAGATAATTACAGCAGTTCTTCAAGCAGCGTAACTTTCAACTGTTCTGCAACAGATGATGCTGGGCTTGTAAATATTACTCTTTATATCTGGAATGCCACAGGCACATACTATACAAACACAACAACAATAAGTGGAACAAGTAACAGCACAACTTGGACTACAACACTAACGCCAGATGGAACATACACTTGGAATTGCCTTGCGTATGATGTGGATGGATTAGGTGACTGGGCAGATGCTGACAGGACTTTAACTGTTGATACAACACCACCAACTATAACTTTTGTTCCACCAACACCGGCGAATGCATCAACCATAAGCCAGGCTTGGGTATTCATAAACATAACAGCTTCAGAAAACCTAAGCACAGCCTTGCTTGAATGGAATGGCATTAATGAAACAATGCAAGGCAGTGGCACTAATTGGTACTTGAATAAAACTGGTTTGGCTGAGGGCACATACGCATATAAGGTTTATGGCAATGACACAGTAAATAACTGGAACAGCTCCGAAACAAGAGTAATAACTATCGACACAACAGCACCAAGCATAACGCTGTATTCTCCGCAAAATAACACAATCACGGCAAATACAACGCCAACATTCAATTTCACAGCAGTAGATAATAAGGATACAAACCTGACGTGTGAATTGTTTATAAATAACTTAGGTTATGGCATCGTAAGTGCGCCGAATAATACACCAACTACCATAATCGCAAACGATTCGCTCAGCGACGGAACATATTATTGGTATATCAACTGCACGGATGATGCAACAAACACAGGAAAAAGCGCAGTATGGATAATCAATATCGATACAAGTCCTCCCACCTGGAGCAACAACAAAACAGAGCCAAGCAGTCCAGCAACATACAGCCCAACACAGCAATATCAATTCAACATTACATGGTCGGATGCGTATGACATAGGTCAAGTTCTGTTCGAACATAACTTCACTGGAACATTACAGAATTACTCTGCTTCAGGAAATAGCAGCAACGAATACTTCTACAACTATGGACCTCTTGCAGCTGGAAGCTATGTATGGAGGAGCTATGCTACAGATGCAGTTGGCCATGTTGCTGCAACACCTCGGTGGTCTTACGTCATAAATAAAGCTACATCGATCTGTAATTTAACGATAAATCCGCCATCACCACAGACATATCCTGTGCAGGTAAATGCAAGTTGCACCTGCACAAATCCAGAAGCTCAAGCTACCCTTTGGAGAAACGGCATTAATGTTACAAATGAAAATAACCAATTTGTTGAACTGGCGGCTGGCAGCTACAATTACGTTTGCAATGTTTCAGAAACAGAAAACTATACAGCTGCAACAAACAGCACTACTTACATCATTAACAAAGCAACCACTATTTTGAATATAACAGCCCAGCCGAGTTGGACTATAACTTATGGAACGCAAACAAACGTAAGCTGCAGTGCAAACAATGCTGAAGTTACGCCAAGGCTTTATATAAATAGTTCAGAAGTTGGCATTCCTTATGCAACAGTGCATGCAGCTGGTTCTTACAATTATACGTGCAATGCAAGCGCAACACAAAACTGGACATCGGCTTCGGTTTCGCAAATTCTTCAAGTGGCGAAAGCTTCCTCAGCTGTGAATCTAACGTTAAACGGCATCGACGGCAACATAACTGTTGAGGCAGGAAGCTCTGTAACAATGAATGCAACACTGCTTGCTGGCGAAGCAGCCCTGGAACTTTATGAAGATGGCTCGCTTCTTAACCAAGGTTCCTCTCCTTTAACACATCAGAAAATCTACACTGCCGCAGGTTTATATAACATCACAGCTTTGCATCCAGGAAGCCAAAATTACACTGCTTCGAGTGATACGCATTTCATAGCTGTGCAGGATACAATCGCTCCGATGATAGTTTCAACAATCATTACTCCTTACGATCCATACATTGGAAGCAATGTTTCATTAAATGCTAGCGCTACGGACAACGGCGAGCTTGATGGCATCTTCGCAAACATAACCCTACCAAATGGCACACAGTTAACATTAGAACTGCCTACTGACTATGCTGTGCAACTCGTAGGCAGGCATAACATTACATTCTGGGCCAATGACAGCGCAGGCAATGTTGGATTTGCTGAGGATTACTTCATCGCAGGAAGTACTCTGCTGAATGTAACGTTCAATGTTGTTGACCACAATTTCAGCGGCATTGAAGCAAACCTAACAATCTTCTTTGCTGGAACAAACGATCAGGTTGACGCTCTTCTATTCAATGGCGCAGCTTATGATAATGGCACGAACATTCTCTACGATCTACATTATGAAGTGCTTGATGGTAATGCGATTGTGCGGCTCAATTCAGTAAATCTTTCTGTTGATAGCAACGGAACACTTGGCATAGATAAGTTGAACATGTCTGGCTTTCTGGTGGTTTATGGCATCTATAGCACATATAGCATTGCAAGTGCTGAGCTTGATTTAAGCTATGGAAGCACTCCTTACACTAACGAAGATTATCTTAGCGTGTACAAATGCGCAGCATGGAACTTTACAACAAGAAGCTGCGCTGGAACCTGGGAGTTGATTGCTGCGCTTCCGGACAAAGCAGCTGACAGGTTCAGCTTTACAGTACCAAGCTTAAGTGCCTTTGCCATAAAACAGGAAAGTTATTGCGGCGATGGTGTTTGCGACCCAGATGAAGACTGTGAAAGCTGTCCAGAAGATTGCGGTGTTTGTAAAGAAGAGGTAAGACGCAGAAGAAGGTCCTGTATATCAGAATGGAACTGCACTGCATGGGGCCCTTGTACTCCAGAAGGATTACAATATAGAACATGCATTGATATAAGAAACTGCAGGATTCCATTTAAAAAACCACCAGAAGTAAGAGAATGCACCTATGTACCTTCATGTAACAATGGTATAAAAGACATTGATGAAACAGATGTAGACTGTGGCGGTGTGTGTCCTCCATGTCCAGATGGAAAGCGATGCATTACTGATGATGACTGCATTGGAAAATGTGATCCAATCAAGAAGATTTGCTATACGCCAAAGATAAAACCAGAAATATCTATGCCAAAAACCTTCAGATCAATTCAAGCATTTACCAGATTCGTCTATAATATTTTCAAAATCTCCAAAGACATCTTAATCAAAGCCCCGATAAATCTCATAAAAGGTTTAAGTACAATAATAATCAAAAACAAATTCCTATCTGCTTACACAATAGTAATTACAATGATTCTAATAATAGTTCTACAAATTGGAAAAATAAAACAAAAAAGACTACAGAAAAAAATCGAAAGATATCTCAAAAAGTTAAGAGAAGAAGGAAAACTATAATGAACAAAAAGAACAAACTAATTAAAGCTTAAATTCAGCAACCCGATTTTTTCCTCAGTTGAGCAAGATCAAACTCTTCATCAAACAAAATATCCTCCCTCATTTAGTAAGCCTCCTCATAACCCCTTAAAAATGCAGCCCCTTCTGGATCGCTGTCCTCAAGCTCTTCAATGACATCTTTATATTCACTTTCTTCATCTTCATCCCACACATAATCGAATTCCTCTTCTTCCTCTTCCCTTTCTAAATCAAACTCTTCATATACCATTTTCCACCCCTTACTATATAATAAAATTTAAATATATATAGTTTATCCATATAGTATATATACCCTATAGTCCCGGATTACGACTATAAGGGGGTGGTTGAAATTCCAGAATTTAGAAAGCTGATAAACTTCGGAAAAACAAGTTATGTAATTAGTTTGCCTAAAAATTGGATCGAAAGAAACAATCTTAAAAAGGGCGATCTCATTGTGGTTGAAGAATTCTCAAATAAGTTAGTAATAGCACCGACTATTAAAGAGAAGGAAAGAAACCCTTCACCATGTTACATAGAAGTGGACAGAAAACCCTTGGAAATAGTTAAACGAGAAATATTTTCAGCATATTTGAATAACCATTCTCCAATCATTCTTAAAGGAAATGATTTGAAGAAAAATGCGTCTGCGCTTAAACGAACATTAAGTTCTCTTCTCGCATTGGAAGTAATCAATCATGATGCAAAAAAAATTGTTGCTAAGGATTACCTTGATTTAGAAAATGCAGTTGTAGTAGATTTTATTAAAAAAATAGATATGTTAATCAAAAATGAATTCAAAGATATGATTGAATTACTCAAAAACAATACAATTTCTAAATTAGACCAACATGACTTTGCTAAACGAGACGAAGAAGTAAATAGGCTTTATTTCACAGTTAAAAAAATACTCATAAAAGCTGCTGATGATGCAGATTTTCAAAGGAAGCTTGCTCTCACACCAAGAAAAATGCTCGCTTTAATCCAATCAATAGAATCGCTTGAAACAATCGGAGACATCCTTAAAAACCTCATAAAAAGAATTTCCACTGAAAGCAAAGATTCAAAAACCAAATTTAAAATAGTATTGGAAATGCTTTACTCTTATTATAACAACATTATGAAATTATCCTATATGGGTAACATAGAAAAAATATTAGAAATTACACCAACAAGAGAAAAAATTTTAAAAGTTCTAAAAAAAACCCGCCCCGGAGAAACCAGATATCTATTTGAAACTTTATTAAGAGCAGTTCATCATCTTGCAAGAACCTCGTTCGATTATGGACAATTTTACAAATGAAACCGTTAAGAGAAAACCAAAAGGAAATTGAAGAGCTTTTAAAGAAAGTCGGCATCGAATCTATTGGCAATCCTATTTATGTCAGCCCGACCACCATCTGCTACTACGATGACAACAAAAACACTATATTTAAAATACGAAAGATTCCTATAAGTGGTGGAATATCAAAAAGCACAAGACGACCATTATATGCTGTTAGAGCAGAGGCTTCAGAACCTGATTTAATACATAAACTTAGATTAAAAAAAATTGAGCATGTTCCGGGGATAGTCGAGTTCGACCGCGACTCGCGATCTTCATACAAAATTGTAAACGAAGATGGAATGCCTATAGCCATTCAAATTCACGGTGAAGAATATATTCCTATCTCTTTTCAAAAGAGACTTGAATCAGAAGGAAAAGAAAAAGTTCTAATCCAAGTAGCCGACATCTCGCTGGCGCTAAGTCGTGCAATAACATCAATCTTTAATGAACAAAGCGATGAAAAATTCACAGGATATAGTAGTTCTTGGTACGAAGAAAGCCTTAAACAGCTCGAAGATACTTTGAGGCAACATTTCGGCGAAGAAATATCGCTACCAAAAGAAATATTGTTTGAACTTTTAAAGTTACCTTTAGACAGTCCTATAACAGTATCCCATCTAAATTTATCATATGCTCATGTAAGATTTAGAAAAAAAGATGGAAACGAGATTTTACAAGAAGGAGAACTTGTGGAACGGTTAAAAAGCAATGAACCTAACCTATATCCAAACATTGTAATTGTTGACCATACTCAGTATGGTGTAGCTCGACCAATTTCTGGATTATGCTTTTTAATAGACGCCGAGATCGTAGACAATTTTTCAGAAGAAGATATTCGAAACATTATCGAAGAAATCTCAAAACGACAAAGCGCAGCTCTAAAAAAAGTCTGGAAAGTCCATCCAAGTGCTGCATCAATAGAACACTTGAAAAAACGACTATATGCAGGTGTGGCATTTAATCTCCTGCGATGTATATGTTATTATATTCAAAACAATAATCAAGAAAAAGTACAGTCACGTATAGAAAAATTTTTGAACTTTCAAGAGATTATATTATCTGGTGAAGAACATTTTAAGAAAAATACTAAAAAATTAGAAAACTCACTTAAAATAATACAAGAAAAATGCAAATAAACCCAAGCATAGAAGATCCAAATCTCGAAGCCCTGCTTGAAAACCCAAGTTCAGATTTAGTAAAAGCATTTTTCAGTGAATATAAAAAAGCAAGAGAAGAATCTGAAAGATTGTGTTTGGCATTGAGAATTCGTAAAGCTTATGACCGCGCTCCTTTGACAAAAAAAATAGAAATGCAAGAAAGTTCTGAGAACGAATTAAAAAAGCTCCTACCGAATTCAATTTCCCATCGTGCTTATCTCATGGTGGGAAGGATTGCATTATTTATATCATACCTAGGAACCCAAGTACAAACATATATGACAAAACTTCTCGCAGGAAAACCGCAAAGGAGGTTTGCTATCTATTAACATATTTGAAAAGAGAACTAAAACCTCTCAACACATATTTTTCCTTCTTCAATCTTTATTGCAACTTCTTCACCTTCCTTGAATTTACTTGCCTTCGTGGCAATTTCAGGCAAAAGAATCCGCTTTCCCCTAAAACTAAGATTTGTAATAATCTGCTTTCCAAGTTCTGCTTTCGGAAGTTCTTCCCGCAAAAGCTTCTCGCCTTCGATTTTCTTTTTCGCTTTGGTAAACTCTCCTGTCTTTTCAAATACAAAGTGAGCAATCTCTTTTGCTATATCTTTTTTCGTCACAGCAGTTATTCCCCTCAATCCTGGTGAAATATTAGCTTCAATCACTAGCGGCCCTTTGCTGCTTTCAAGAATATCAACAGCGCATACATCAGCATCTATTAGGTTTGCAACTTTAACTGCGATCTCGCTTGCTTCTTCGCTTATAGAAACTTTCTTGCCTTTAGCACCTGCATGAATATTTGCTCTGGCCTCTCCTTGCTTTGCAATCCTCTGCATTGCAGCCACCACTTTATTCCCTATTACAAAAGCTCTCAAGTCTTTACCGCCAGTTTCAACATATTCCTGAATCAAAAAAGGCTGCCTCAAAGCAATAATTGCATCAAGCATGCTTGAAGCAGCTGCATAGCTTTCTGCAAAAACAACGCCTCTGCCTTGTGTTCCATGAGGTAGTTTTATAATTACAGGATAATGCACTTCATCTTCAAGAATCCTTTTTGCAGTGACAGGCGTAGCCAAGTAAGTCTTGGGCATAGGAATTCTATGCTGAGCCAAGAATAAATGCATTAAAATCTTATCGTGAGCAAGATAAAAAGCTTTGCTTCTAATCGGCAAATAGCTTTTATCCTCAAAAGTAACGGCCATTGCATGAAGCAAAGGCAAGTACCTAAAACTTCCTTTTATGAAAACACAATCATACCCTTCTAACAGTTCGCCGTTGTGCCTTACTTCAACATTTTCTTTGATTATTACTTCGACCTTTCTTAAATCAAAGTCATCAACAACCTTAAAATAACGCTTCATTGCATCAATAGTCATCAAACTACTTCTGCTTCTTAATGAGATGAATAAAGCTTTTTTAACCATTTTCATCAAATCTTAACCTTTTTATTTGGATCTATTAAAAACCCTTTCTTTAAAATATCCAACCCAATCAACACCTTATACCTCATATGTCGCCTATTGGCCAAAGTAAATTTTCCTTCAAGCGTTTTTCCAGCAATCTCAACCTTCGCCTTTACAACCGGCCTTATCTTGTTTCCATGCGCGTGCTTGACCAGAACAGTTTTTATAATAGGTCCAAGACCAAGCTCATCAGCAAGCTTTTCGTCTATGCTATTGTTTGTTGCTCCTGTATCTATCTTCGCCATCAGCTGTTTGCTTCTTTTTTTGCCCAGGACCTTTACTTTTTCAACTATTCCGATGGTAATTTTAGCCATTTCGTAGGAGAATTCATATGTAAATTTAAAAGTTACTCTCTTTCCTCCTTTATCTCAGGTAGGATTTCAATGCTATAATGAAGATTTGCGAAATTCGAAACGATTTCTCCGAAAATCTCAAAATATGCAAGTTCTAACTGTGTCAAGCGATTTTCAACCTCCTGAACATCTTCATAAAAGCCAAGACCTGAATAAGCTTTTTTTAAAGCACGCAGCTGACGAATTCTTTCTCTGAAACATGTTTTATATAGGATTTCGAAGGCTTCTCTCAGCTCAGTCCCATATTGCAAGATTAACGTAGAATCCTCAATCAATTTTGTATCATCTATTTTCAAAATACGACCTTCCAGATCACGCCGTACATCAGGTCTGCCTAAATGATAGCGAACAAAATTAGATAAAGTAGCAGAACCGCACTCAGAATCAGAATTTCCTACTCTTCTCGCCTCATCCAATTTATCCAATGCTTTTTTATGGTCTAATTGCATCACAGCATTAAAAGCATCCTCATATAACTTTCTCTGATAAGCTTCCTCTAATTGGCGCCTCAAAATCCTGATTTTTGTTAAAAAATAATCGCGTGTTTCTTTATCCACACCATCTGCCTCACGAATATGCTTTTCTAATTCAAAAAGTGCATCCTTGCGCTGTTCATAAATATCCCGAGTGCATTTGATTTCTCTACCAAATGCCCTAATCTCTGACCCTATGCCACTCAACCGAATTAAAATCGCATCGTCCATAAAATGGATTTTATCTATCAATTTATAAATCTTTCTAAAATCTTTACTTAACAGTGACAATAGAGAAAAAGAAGCTTTTTAGTCGAATTTTGCAAAAATTTGCGAAAATCTTTAAAATAAAAGCTTTTTGCAAGATAAAGGGGTGATAAAATGTTGATTGTAAAAAGTGCCCTAAAAAGCGCGGTACCTGGCTTTAATATAGCTTCAGATTTTGCTGAAGCACTTGATAAAAAGGTCCAGGAACTTATAAAAGAAGCAGCGAAACGCGCAGAAGCAAACGGCAGAAAAACAATAATGGCAAAAGACCTCTAAAAATATAAAAATGAACAACCCTTTTTTTCTTTTTTTGACATGGAATCCATTACCTTTTACCCTATCGACATCCAGTACAAACTAATAGGGGAAAAAGCGCATATTTACTTATTCGGCAGAACATCAGAAGGAAAGCAGGTATGCATTATCGATCCATCATTTGAACCGTATTTCTATGTTCTTCCAAAAGAAAACGTCTCGCTCAATGAATTAAAGAAACAAATAGAGCAGATCGAAGTTGAAATCAATAACAAGCGCGTAAAACCAACAAGAACAGAACTAATTAAAAAAAGCATCCTCAGAAAAGAAAAAACCCTTATACGCGTTTATTGCCCCTATCCGCAAACGGTTCCGCGCATAAGAAGAGCTGTTAAGGAACATCCCCTTGTCGAAAATACCTTCGAGTATGACATTCCTTTTGTGAGAAGATATCTTATTGATAAGCGTATTGCTCTACTGACGGCGCTCCGTGTTAAAGTAGAGCCTTATAACATTAGAAGCAAGGTTCCAACATTTTTAGCAAAAGAGCTGGTTCAAACAGAGCAGATGATTCCAGCTGACGGTCTTCGCATTCTTGCATTTGATATAGAAACATACAACCCAACAGGTAAAAAACCAAACGCGACTGAAAATCCTATCGTCATGCTCGCATTCCACGGCAAGAATTTCAAACGCGTCATAACATGGAAAAAATTCAAAACAAAGAACGAATTCATTGAATTTGTTGATGGTGAAGCTCAATTAATTGAACGTTTTATCGAAACAATAGATCAATATAAACCAGACATCTTAGTAGGCTTTTATTCTGATGGCTTTGATCTTCCATATATCATTACAAGAGCTAAAAAATATAACATAGATTTGACGATAAATCTTGATTATTCTGTGCCAAAATATGCGAGAGGAAAATCTGAGTCAGTGCGGTTTTTTGGCATAGCACACATAGATTTATTCAAATTCATCAACAAAATCTTAGGAATTCATGACCTTGAGTTTCTATCCTTGCAGGAAATAGCGAACCAGCTTCTTGGTGAAGAAAAGATGCAAGTTGATATCGATGCTTTAGCAGAAATCTGGGATAATAAGCCAGAACTGCTCGAAAAATTCTGCCTGTACAATCTAAAAGACGCAGAACTTACCTATAAACTTTTACTGAAAATTCTACCAAACATAATTGAACTCGTAAAGCTTATAGAGCTACCATTAGCAGACATTAACAGGATGAGCACATCTCAGTTGGTCGAATGGTATATAATAAAACAAATTCAGGAGTTCGATGAAATCATCCTGAACAGACCGAGTTTTCAGGAGCAGCAAAAAAGACGTTTGCAGACATACAAAGGAGCTTTTGTTTATGAACCGTCTCCAGGACTTTATGAAAACATAGCAGTATTCGATTTCAGATCACTATATCCAAGCATCATTGTTGCACATAACATATGCTTATCAACATTAAACTGTCATTGCTGCAAAAACACAGCAAAAAGAATTCCAGGCATGAACGACTGGTTCTGCACAAAGCACAGAGGCATAATTCCTCGAATAGTCGAAAGTCTCGTAACAAGAAGAATGAGAATAAAAGAATTGCTTAAACAGCATTATGATCCATTGCTCAAAGCAAGAAGCCAAAATCTTAAGCTATTAGCAAATGCCTTCTATGGCTATCTTGGCTTTTTTGCAGCCAGATGGTATAACTTAAAATGCGCTCAAAGTATTACCGCCCTTGGGAGATATCATATCAATGAAGTTATATTTATGGCTCAAAACAAAGGATTTAAGGTTATCTATGCAGATACAGATAGCATATTTATTGAACTCAAAAATAAAACGAGATCAGACGCCCTTGCTTTTGCTGCTGAAATAAATCAACAACTTCCGAGCTTTATGGAGCTCGAATTCGAAGGATTCTATCCTAAAGGTATATTCGTTGCAACAAAAGAAAAAGACACAGCAGGAGCAAAAAAGAAATACGCTCTCTTAAGTGAAAATGGCGAAATCAGTGTAAAAGGTTTTGAAACAGTCAGGCGAAACTGGAGTCAGATAGCTAAGGAATTGCAAATGGAAGTACTGAAAATAATATTAAAGGAATCAAATCCTGAAAAAGCAAAAGAATACGTTAGGAAAGTTATTGCATTACTCAAAGAAGGAAAAATACCAAATGAACTTCTTGTAATTAAAACACAGCTACAAAAAGCAGTTTCAGATTATGCATCTATTGCGCCACACGTTGCCATTGCAAAAAAGCTTCAATCAGCTGGTTATCAAATAGGCCCTGGCAGCATGATTAAATATGTAATCAAACGCGGAAAAGGCCTTGTTAGAGAAAGAGCCGTTCTGCCAGAACAGCTTGAACAAGGTGACTATGACGCTGAATATTATATCCAGCATCAAATAATCCCTGCTGTAGAACGAATATTTGAAGTACTTGGCATCAAAAAAGAAAGTTTGTTAGAGCAATCCCAAAAACAATTAGGAGATTTCTTTAATTAGCTTTTTAAGCAAACTAAAATCTCTTTTCATCTTTCTTCTTATTTTCGGAAACCTCATTCCCGCAGCTGGATGTGCGGTTTTGAGAACTATTCTTCCTGAAAGCAGGTCTTCTGGAACATAGCGCTGCGCAATTCTTCCGAGAAGCACAACAAGCTTTGGATTAATCAGCTCTATTTGTCTAGAAAGATGGTTCTCAATACAAATCCTTGCTTCATCTGCTTTTGGAGGCCTGTTCTTCGGTGGAAAACATTTAACAACAGAAGTAATAAAGCATTTCCGCCTCTCAAGTCCGATTTCATCAAGTAATACATTTAAGAATTTTCCTGCCTTTCCAACAAAAGGTCTTCCAGTAGCATCCTCCTGCTTTCCGGGAGCTTGACCAATAAACATTACCTTCGCATTCTTCGGTCCTTCACCAGGAACCGCTTTTTTCCTGCTTTTCCACAGCCTGCATAATCTGCAGTTCTCAATTCTTTTTGCCAAAGCTTTCAAATCGAGACTCATTTTTTACCTCATTCGTATTAAAACATAAAAATATTTTTATAACGTGCCAAAATAATAGATAAATGCAAATATTCGCTGATTTGCATATACATTCAAGATTCAGCAGAGCTACTTCTAAAGATATCACAATTCAGCAGCTTGAAAAATGGGCAAAAATAAAGGGCATAGACCTCCTCGGCACAGGTGATTTTACCCATCCTTTATGGCTGAAGGAGTTGAAAGAAAATCTTGCAGAAGACGGCTCGGGTTTTCTCAAAACAAAAACAGGATTTACTTTTGCACTGCAAACAGAAATAAGCTTAATCTATTCTCAAGCAAATAAAGGAAGGCGCATACATCTTGTTGTTCTTGCTCCAAGTTTTTCTATAGTTGATCAAATAAATGACTGGCTTAGCAAAAAAGGTCGCCTTGACTATGATGGAAGACCCATATTCAATATTTCATGCCCTGAATTCGTTGAAAAACTAAAAGCAATCAGCAGAGATATTGAAATCATACCTGCTCATGCATGGACTCCTTGGTTTGGTGTTTTTGGAAGCAAAACAGGATTTGACAGCTTGGAAGAATGCTTTCAGGATCAAACAAAACACATTTCTGCCATTGAAACAGGTCTTAGCTCAGATCCGCCAATGAACTGGCGATTAAGCAAACTCGACCGCATCAATCTTGTCAGTTTTTCAGATGCGCATTCATTCTGGCCATGGCGTCTCGGTAGAGAAGCTACTATATTTGATATCCAACCAACATATAAAGAATTAATTAATGCAATAAGAACAGGAGATGGCTTAGTTGGAACCATAGAAGTAGACCCAAGCTATGGCAAATATCACTTTGACGGTCACCGCGCTTGCAATGTTCGCTTAGCGCCAAGAGAATCAATGAAAATAAAAAACATTTGCCCAGTTTGCAAAAAACCACTTACAATAGGCGTTCTTCACAGGGTTGAGGAATTAGCAGACAGGCCTGAACAATTCATGCCTGAAAATGCAAAAAAATTCTTCAGGATAATTCCATTATCAGAACTTATTGCGCATTACAACAAAACAGCTGTGAACAGAAAATCCATATGGGACACATATTTTAAATTCATCCGCGCATTTGGAACAGAGTTAAATGTGCTTTTAAAAGCGCCATTTGAAGCCCTTTGCCAAGTCGCAGGAAAAGAAAACGAAGAATTAGCATCAATAATAATCAAAAACAGAGAGGGAAAGATTCCAATACAGCCGGGATTCGACGGCGTATATGGGTATCCTGTTTTTGACTCAAAGGAATCAAAAGAAAAAGGAAATTTATCGCTCATTACAACTGCAAAAACAGAACAAAAAGATCTTAAAGAGTTTTTCGGCTAGTTAGCATCAACTTAAAACTGCTTCAAATAAGTATATAGCTTATATACTAAAAATTTTTAAAGTATTTCATTAATCACACCGAAAATGTCATCCTACGACTATGAAGAATATGATGAATATGTCGATGACAGCTATGCAGAAAGCGAAGATGAACGCGACTATGACGAACTTGTAGAAAACGATACCCTCTCAGCGAATGAAGCAGCTTTTCTTCGAGGCTGTGAAAAAGCAAGCTACAGAGAAAGCGACGACGAAGAAGAGGACTACTAAGCTCGCCCATACTTCTCTTTTAGATATTCCTCTCTCATTTGTTTAAGAACCTCTGCATATTTTGGAGCACCCACCATAAGCATCGGTTTTAATAAGCAATAAATAATTGCATTTTCTATTTTATTTCTTATTTTGCCTTTTAATACTTTCAAATCGAATTCAAGCTCAACACACCGATTTTTTCTGTCTACAGTTAAAGTTCCCAATTGATCAAGAGATTTAAAAGGTCTCAAATATTGTTCTGTTATTTGTTCAGGATTTGAGCACTCGCAATTGCTAAAAAACCTTGTAAGCAGCTCTCCATTTTCAAATCCTCTTCGCTCATAAAAATCAAACAAAGCATCTTCAG
>CAZFJK010000015.1:0-17391 GCA_964519225.1 uncultured Methanosarcinales archaeon
GTTCAAAAATTTTGAAGTACAATAATAGGGTTTTGATCGGGCTTCCAGAAGGAGAGTATTTTCGCAGAGAATACCAGATCTTTGCTCAAGCTTTTTCTTTGCTTGGGTTTGATGTTAGATCTGAGTGCGATGATGAAAAAGCAGATATAGGTCGTGAATTGGTTAAGATTCTTGAGTTAAAAGGTTTGGTTGACGGTGAGAAGCAGATAGATTTGATTGTTAGGTGCGATAGTGCTGACTTGAGATTGTACTATGGTGATAGCGGTAGTGTTGAGTTAAGAGATTTTGCAAGAAAGATCGCGAATGCTTATAATGGAACAGCGTATGTTTTCAGACTGGACGGATTTAAGGATGTGCTTATTTTAAGATATCCTCCTGAAAAAGCAAAAGAGGTTTTGAGTGCTTTTGGTGATGTTTGATGGTTAGCGCGTATGCTATTGCAAAGAAGTATGTTTTCTGGACTATTTTTTCTATAGTTCTGCTTACAGCAGTGTTTTCTTTTGTTGGTTTGATGGGCAGGGTTAAGGCAAGGCTTGCTGCATTTCCTCATATGCTGAATGAGGAGATCATTGCTTACAGATTTTTACTTGGTTGTTTTGGAGACGAGCTAGGCATAGTTGAGCTTGATAGATTTACAAACAAAACACTTGAACAGTGCTATAAGACAAAGTCAACTAGAGATTATAATTTTGCACTCGAACTTGTTAATAGTGGCAGAATGATCGCTGGAAAGAATTTTTATTGGAAAGAGGATAGAAGGTTGAATTTTCCTGTTATAGTAAAGAATGATAGTGATGAGAGTGTTGATGAACTTATTGTTTACATAAGGAGGCCAATCTAAAATGCTTGAGGATGTGATTGATTTGATTGTTTTTATTGCTTTTGTTGCATTGCTCTATTTTCTTATTCATACTTTAGCTGTTTCGCCTTTGGAAAAGGAAGCGTTGATCATTGAAGATGGTCTGAATGAGTTGAGATATGATTATATTTTAAGCGTTTATCTTAAAACAAAGGTTGGAAATGAAACTATGCTGGAGTTGATGATTAAGGCAAAGGAAAATGATGCTGCTTGGGAACGATGGAAGAATGCAACAAAGCCCTTTTTGAAATATTTTAAAGATACATATCTTGTTTTGGATGAAAAAACTTTTTTGTGGAAAGGCGACTTCTATGAGGGTTTTTTTAAGGTAGTTACAGACATTTTTAACTGGGTAGATCTGTTTAAAGAAAGACCTTTGGAAGGTGCTTTGGTTACAAAGAAGTTTGTTTTTGCAGGAGAGGAGCATTATGTTGGTTTGTTTGTTTCAGGCATTAAAATAGAAATGCCAGAAAGTGGCATTCCAGTTATTGTTGCGTAAGATGCTGCGCGGAAAAAAAGGAGCGGTGTTGTATTGGATTGGTTTGGTTTTTCTATTTGTTTTTATGCTGAGCTTACTGCTTTTTACCAAACCAAAAGAGATTGATCAGGGAAAAGGAAGGACTGCGATGAATGTGATTAAAGAAGGAATTTCTTTAAGCGATGCTGCGCTTTCTTATGATTTAAGCTTGAGATATGAAATTGAAGGGGTGTTTAAGCAACTAAAAGGGCTTAATCCTTTGCTGCTGAACGGATCAGCGAGGACGCCTTTTAGTTATAGGGCGATGTTCGAGAAAATGCTAAATGAGATTAGGCTTGAGCCAATAAAATCAGAAAAGGAAGAATGTAGAATTCTTAATCTGACATACGATTCTTTTTCAGGAAACTTTTTGGGCTATGTAAGGTGTTCAACTTTGAAAGGGCACGATTCTGCGATAGCCGGCAGATGGATTGAGTTCAGTCCTGATTTGGAGAGATATTTTTCTTTGTTTGATAAGATAAATGTTTTTATTTCAGGGCTAAAGGAATGTTATTCCTTGCCTTGCATTGAAAACGTAACTCTGCTTTTTGATGCAGAAAGTGAATATTCAGATGGTGTTTTTCAATTTGATGTTGGAGGAATACGATTTAGAGCTGTTCTGAATATATCTTCGATAACATAAATATTTTTAAAACAGATTTTGAATTGAAAGCTAATGTTTAAGATTCCTATTGAAAATATAATTGAAAGAATAAAGCAGGAAAAAGGACTTTCTGATGCTGAGATAAATCAGATGATCGAAAAAAAGATAGAACAGCTTTCTGGTTTAGTGAGCAGAGAAGGAGCTGCGCATATTGTTGCAAATGAGCTTGGTGTTAAACTGTTCGAGCCTGTTGAAGGAAGGATTCAGATAAAGAATGTTTTGGTTGGGATGCGACGGGTTGAAGTTGCTGGAAAAGTACTACAGCTAGGAGCAGTAAGGGAATTTGAAACTCCCGACGGCAAGCAGGGAAAGGTTGGAAGTTTGATGATCGGCGATGAAAGCGATGTGATCAGGATTGTTTTATGGGGCAGCATAGCCGATAAGCTTAATGAAATCAGCGAGGGAGATTTGATAAAGGTTGAGAATGGGTATGTTAGGGAAAGGAACGGAAGGAAGGAGATACATCTTAGTGATAAAGGAAATATTCTTGTTAATCCACCAGATATTGAGATAGGTGAAGTTAAGCTGCCGACGCCAGAGCAAAAGAAGATTATCGAGCTAAATGAAGGAGATTTAAATGTTGAGATAGTCGGTACGATTATACAAGTCTTTGATCCAACGTTTTATGAAGTATGTCCTGTATGTGGAAAAAGGATAAAAAAGGTTGAAGAGTCTGGAGGTACTAGCGATAGTGAGGGATTTAAATGCAATAAGCATGGCGTGTTTAAAGAACCGAGCTTTGCTTATGTTCTGAATATCTTTGTCGATGATGGAAGCGATATAATAAGATGCGTTCTTTTCAGGGAGAATGCTACTGCTCTGATTGGCGAAGATGTTATGAGCTATAAGGACGGTTCTTTTGATGATGTGAAGATGAAATTGATTGGAACTCAGGTTAAGCTTAGAGGAAGAGTTGTAAAGAATCTTTTGTTTGACAGACTCGAATTTATAGTTAATGAAGTTGAAAAGAAAGATTTATCAACTGCAGAAGAATCAATTGCAAAAGAAGAAAAAGTAGAATAGTAACAATGCAATGGAAGACGCATTTAGTATTTGGTTTTTTAGTTGGCTTGTTTGCTTTGAGTTATGTTAGGATTGAGAACAAAATCTTATTCTTTTTGTTTGTTTTGCTAGGGTCTTTATTGCCGGATATAGATAGTCCGAGATCAAAGTTTGGCAGCAAGATAAAGATTGTTGGGAAGATTTTCAAGCACAGAGGGATTTTTCATTCTGCTATAACAGGGGTTGTGCTCAGCGGCATAGTTTGGTATTTTGTTAATGCTACGTGCGGAGTTGGATTGTTTGTTGGCTATATTTCGCATTTGCTGATTGACGGGTTTACTGTTCAAGGCGTTAATTTTTTACATCCCTTTGGAAAATTGCATCTTAGCGGGTTTATTGAAACAGGAAAGGTTGGTGAATGGATTGTGTTTGGGGTTGTTGTTTTTCTCATTCTTTTGAAATTAGGTATTTTTAGTTTGCTTGGCTAGGGACACTGGACAGGCGCGGTTAAATTATATAAAGAGGTTACTGTATAATAAAATATAAAAAAGAAGAACGCGAGGTGGTTTATATGGCAATTGCTGAAAAGAGGTTTAATGCGGGCGCTGTTTGTGTTACTATTTGGCGCAATCAAAGACTTGATAAAGATGGAAATCCTGTAACGTACAGGACTTTTTCTTTTCAGAAGAGATATAAAGATAAGAGTGGGAATTGGAAAACAAGTAGTGTTTTAAGGCTTGCTGATCTGCCGAAGGCTTTACTAACAATACAAAAGGCATATGAATACGCCTTGCTTAAAGAGCATATTAATGAAGAAGAGGTTGGTGGTGAGTAGAATGACTAAAAAAGAAATCCAGACAATTTATGATCTGCCTGGTGTTGGAGCAGCGACTGCTGAAAAGCTGATTGAACAAGGATATGATGATTTGATGAGTGTTGCAGTTGCAAGTCCTGGCGAACTAGCAGAACTTGGTTTGAGCGAAAGCAATGCAAGAAAGATAATTGTAGCTGCAAGGAATGCACTTAAAATGGATTTTATAACTGGTGAAGAATTGCTTAAACGCAGGGAGAAAGTACTGAAAATAACGACAGGAAGCAAAGCCTTTGATGCATTGCTTGGCGGCGGCATTGAAACTGGTTCTATAACAGAAGCTTTTGGACCTTATGGAGCAAGTAAAACACAGCTTGCCCATCAACTTGCTGTAAATATTCATCTAAATGAAGCCTGCGGAAAAGAGCCTTATGCGATTTTTATTGACACTGAAAATACTTTTAGGCCCGAGAGGATAAAGCAAATGGCTGAAGGTGCTGGTTTAGAGCCTAGCTATGTATTGAGTCATATTAAGATGGCGAGGGCCTTTAATTCTGATCATCAAATGTTGCTGGCTGAAAAAATAGATGAATTAATCAAGAAAGAAAAACTTAATGTAAAGCTTGTTGTGGTTGATAGCTTAACTGCGCATTTCAGGGCTGAATTTATCGGTAGGGGAACTCTTGCAGAAAGGCAACAGAAATTAAACAAGCATATGCATGTTTTGATGAAGTTAGCTGATAAGCATAATCTTGCTGTTTATGTTACAAATCAGGTAATGGCAAAACCAGATGTTTTCTTTGGCGATCCGACAGAAGCCATCGGTGGGAATGTGGTTGCGCACAATTCAGCATTCAGATTGTACCTGAGGAGGGGTAAAAAAGGGACGAGGGTTGCTAAGCTTGTTGATTCACCGAATTTGCCAGAAGGAGAGTGTGTTTTTATTGTGACGAGTAAAGGCATCAGGGATGTTAAATGAGATTGTTCATTGCAGTTGATTTGCCAGAACAGATAAAGGATTATCTGGAAACAGTGAAGAGGGAATTTTCAAGATATCTTTTAGCTAAGTGGGTAAAGCGAGAGGACATTCACATAACAATAAAATTTTTAGGCGAAATAAAGGACGAGTTTGTTGATGAGATAGTAAAGCGCTTAGAGCGAATAAAAATAAAACCTTTTAGGTTATGTATTGATAGCATCGGTGTTTTTCCAGGAGAGAGGTTTGCTAGGGTTCTTTGGGTAGGTTTCGATGAAAGCAATGAGTTAGTTGATTTGAGAAGACAAATAGATGCAAAATTGCCCTTTGGCGATGAAAAAGAATTTAAGGCACATGCAACGATTGCTAGGATAAAAAAGGTAAATAATAAAAAAGGTTTTGTTGAAAAGCTGAGGGAATTTAGGATTGAAAGACTTTGCTTTGAAGTCAAGGGTTTTGTTCTGTATAAAAGTACATTAACACCCGAAGGACCTGTATATGAAGCAGTTGAAGAATTTACTTTTAGTTAGGGAATTCTTCAAAAAGCTCAAAGTCCTCTTTTGTTTTTCTGTTAAGAAAAAAGAAATTGAATAAGGTAAGAGCATCTATGTACTGTTCTAGTTTAATTGATTTCATTCCTTTTCCTCGGTTGAAATTGAAGGAACAGCCGCTTTTGAAATAATAATAATGTCGCCTATTGCTTTCACGAGCTGATGCGGCACGATAACTCCTTTTGCACTGCCTAGTATCTTGCTCAGGAACGATGTTTTTGTTGCTCTTATTTTCCATCCGAACACCTTCGTTGATGTGAGTATGCATTCTTCGACATCTCCGAAGTAGTCGCCAGTTTCAGTATAAACATGCATATTGTATGTTTCAGATATTTTTTTCATCTTTAGCATTTTGAAATTTGAAGTTTGAATATATTTATATATTTTTCGGGGCTGGAGAAAGGTATGTTATTAAGATGTAGGAATCTTATTGTTGTTGGAACATCGCACATTGCAAGGGAAAGCATAGAAGAAGCAAAGAGAATTATTTTGCATGAAAGGCCAGATGCTGTTGCATTGGAACTCGATAAAGCAAGATTGCTTGCTTTATTTGAAAAACGAAAAGCAGGAATACTTGAGCAGATAAGACATCTCGGCTTTAAGGGATTTATCTTGAACATGCTTGGTGCATGGGTTGAAGCTAAGCTGGGAAAGCTTGTTGGAGTTAAGCCCGGAAGCGAGATGCTTGCTGCAATAGATGCAGCAAAGGAAGTTGGAGCAAAGATATATTTGGTTGACAGAAGGATTGAAGTGACTTTGAGAAGGCTTATTAGTAAGATAACTTTTAGGGAAAAGTTAAGATTTGTTTTGGATTTGCTTGCAGGTTTGTTTTTAGGTAGAGGAATTAAAATAGATATCAGCAAGGTTCCTTCGAGAGAAATAATCAAACAGGCTATCGCGTATGTAAAGGCAAGATATCCTAATGTTTATAAGGTTTTGATAGAGGAGAGAAATAAATTTATTGCGAGAAACCTGCGCAAGCTGATGGAACGACACGAGCTTGTTGTTGCTGTTCTTGGAGCAGGACATTGTGAAGATGTCATTGAGCTGATTGAAAGCGGAAAAATTTAATATTTAAGTTGGTAATATGGCAGTTATGGAATTGTTATCAAGAATCAAGCATGATTTTGGTTTTAGTAAAGACGAGGTTGTTGGTTTTCTGATAAGTGCTGCTGTTTTTGGTTTTATATATGCTTTTAGGCGTTTTACTTTAGGAGAGCTGTTGAGCGCTGTTGCTTTTGTTTTAGTGAGTATTGTTTTTCATGTTAGCATTCAAAAGATTGTTGGTTTACACTATGGCGTAAAAGTTGAGTACAGGGTTTGGTGGTATGGTTTGCTTGCAGCATTGATTGTTTCGTTGCTTTCTGGAGGCAAGGTTTGGTGGATCATTGTTCCTGGTGGCATAACATGCAGTTTAATAGCGAGATACAGGGTTGGCGCTTTTAGATATGGTTTGAACTACGCTATGCTCAGCGTTGTTGCAATAAGCGGGCCTATTGCAAGTTTAGCTTTTGGTTCTTTGTTTAAAAATCTGGTTTTGTATACGCCGTTTGGATTGCCTATATTCAACGATATTTACAGATGGAATTTAGTTTACTGCTTATTTACACTTTTACCAATACCACCTTTAGATGGCCATTATTCTTTTTTCGGAAGCAGAAATCTATATGTGCTGACTGCTGGAAGTTTGTTTGTTTATGTATTGTTGATTTTGTCAGCAAAAATTTATTCATGGATTTATGCTTTTATCGGAGGGGTTTTGATTTGGATTGTTTATTATCTCTTAATTGAGGAGCGTGGATAAAATGGGTTTAACATGGGCTGAAAAAGGAATGGTTTTGCTTTTTTTAGTTGGTTTTTTTGTTGCGTTGATTGCAAAAAGCGCTATAGTTAGTTATGTTGTGATTGCGTGCTTTGGTTTTATGACTGGAAGGCTTTTGTATTGGCGAAGAAAAAGGCCACCTTATTTTCCATGGTTTTTGATTTTAAGCGGTTTTATTTTTGGTTATGTTTGTGGTTCACTGAGATTTAATGTTTTCATCATTGCTTTGATTTATGTTGCGTTTGCTCTGCTTGCATTTTTGTTAAGATTAGGAGGTTATTTAAAATGAGGGAAACTGATTTAATCGATTATATATATAATAAGGTAGAAGCACTTTTTGATGAAATTGAAGCAATAAGGAACGAGATCGAAGGGATAAAGCAGGAACTAAGCGATTTGAGAAAGGATCTTTCTCTTGGAGGGATTTTGCTGAGAAAAAGATTGGTATAAAATGTTGGTTGGCTTTCAGCCGAGGCGATATCAGGAAGTAATAGCCGAAACAGCAAAGAGATACAACACTTTAGTTGTTTTGCCAACAGGACTTGGAAAGACTGCAATAGCTTTAATGCTTGCTGCAAACAGGCTTTCTGTTTATCCGGATGCAAAAGTTATTTTTCTTGCACCTACAAGACCTTTGATACAGCAACACTATGAATACTTTAAGAGGCATTTAGCTCTTAAAGAAGATGCATTTGCTTTGCTTGTAGGGAGTGTTTTGCCAGCGAAAAGGATTAGAGCATTTACAGAGGCAAAGGTTTTATTCTACACGCCTCAAACGCTTGAAAATGATTTAATGCAGGGAGCTATTAATCTTAAGGATGTTTGTTTAATGATTTTCGATGAGTGCCATAGGGCTGTTGGTGATTACGCATATACTTTTATTGCAAAGGAATACGTTAAACAAGGAAAATACCCTAGGATAGTTGGTTTAACGGCAAGTCCTGGTTCTGATGCTGAGAAAATAAAAGAGATTATAAAGAATCTTTCGATTGAGGAAATAGAAGTTAGAAGTGTTGATGATCCTGATGTTAAGCCCTATGTAAAAGAGATCGAGGTTGAATGGATAAAGGTCGGTTTTCCTAAGCCATATAAGGAGCTTCAGCAATTGTTAAAGCGTTTTGTTTCTGAAAGGCTTGAACGGTTGAAGGAATGGGGAGTCATCAGAAGAAAAAACTTACCAAAAAAGGAATTGATTTTACTTCAGGCAAATCTGATGAAAAGGTTGTCAAAAGGTGAGCGAAAAGGGTTTCTTTTTAGCAGCGTTAGTTTGCTTTCTGAAATAATGAAAGTACAGCACGCAGCTGAATTGCTTGAAACGCAGGGTATTTTTGCTTTGCATCGGTATGTTGCAAGGTTAAAGGAACAGGAAGCGAATAGTAAAACTAGAGCTTTGAAGAACATTTTTAGAGATATTTATTTTAAGTCTGCTGTTGTTTTGATAGACAGGCTTTATAAAGAGGGGTGGAAGCATCCAAAGTTGTTGAAAGCTCTTGAGATTGTTCAAAAAGAGCTTGAGGCAAGACCCGATACAAAAATAATTGTTTTTAATCAGTATAGAGATAACGCTGTTGAGCTTGTTGATGAATTAAATAAAATAGAAGGCGTGAAGGCTGCGCTTTTTGTTGGCCAGCTTAAGAAAGAAGGGACTGGATTAAGCCAAAAAGAACAAAAAGAAGTGATTAATAGATTTAGGGAAGGCTCTTTTAATGTTCTGGTTGCAACTGCTGTTGGTGAAGAGGGACTTGATATTCCAAAGGTTGATGTTGTTGTTTTTTACGAGCCGATTCCAAGTGCTATAAGGCATATTCAACGCCGCGGTAGAACTGGAAGACACGAAAAAGGCAGAGTAATTGTTCTTGTAACTAAAGGAACAAGGGATGAAGGCTATAGGTGGAGTGCTTACAAAAAGGAAAAAGCAATGTTTTCTAATCTGAAAAAGATATTGCTTGATTTGCGAGATAGACGAAAAAAAGAAAGAGATATACAAACAAAATTAAGCAAGTTTAATGAACAGATAAAAATCATTGCTGATGACAGAGAACGGGATAAATTTGTTTTAAGAGAGCTTTTTGGTTTTGGCGTTGGTATTGAACAGAAACGTCTTGAATGTGCTGATTATTTGCTTAGCTCTGATGTTGGTGTTGAGGTAAAGAGTGTTGCTGATTTTGTTCAATCGATTGTTGATGGTAGGTTGTTCAGGCAAATTAAGATGATGAGAGAACGCTTTAGCAAGCCGTTGTTGATTATTGAAGGAGAGGAAAGTTTGTTTGAGCAAAGAGGACTGCACCCAAATGCGATTAATGGAGCTATAGCGAGCATTGTTGTTGATTACGGCGTTCCGATTGTTTGGACAAAGAACAGGATTGAAACTGCACAGTTGCTGTATGCTATTGCAAAAAGAGAACAGGGCGAGAATAAGAAAGCAGTAAGCTTGCATGCAAAAAAGCCCAAAGAACTTTGCAGTCAGCAGGAATATGTTATTGCTGCATTGCCAGGTATTGGAAGCGGTATGGCAAAAGATCTGCTGAAGAGGTTTAGAACAGTAAAAGCAATCGTTGATGCCAGCGTTGAAGAGTTAATGCAAGTTCCGAGGATTGGAAAAAAGACAGCAGAAAAGATAAGAACTTTGCTTGATTCAGAATACGTCGCTAGCGATTAGTGTTTCTGTTGATGTTATATCTCGAATAGGTCTTATCTTATTTGCAATGAAATCCTGAAGTTTTGCCATGTTTGGTGCTTCTATTCTGATGATGATGTCGAATTCACCGTACAATGTATGAATTTCTTTTACTTCTTTAAAGCGAAGAAGTTTATCTGCTACGCGTTGTATTTTACCGTGCGCTGTTTGAATCAGCATGTAGGCTAAGGCTGGCATTTTTTCACCTCCTTATATTTTCATTTTTTTGAGCCTTTCAATCCTTTTTTGAATCGGCGGATGCGTCATGAAAAGCGTGAATAATCCTCTTGCTGAAAACGGGTTTACTATGAATAGCGAGGATGTTGTTGGGTTTCCGCGCATTGGATGAAGCCTGTTTGCTTGCTCCAGTTTCATTAAAGCGTTTGCTAAAGCAATAGGGTTTTTGATAATCCTTGCGCCTGTTTCGTCAGCAAGATATTCTCTTGCGCGTGATATTGCTAATTGGATTATCATTGCGATTATCGGTGTAAGGATACCAAGAGCAAGCAAGGCAAGAGCATTTCCAGAATCACGGTCTCTGCTGCCTGCAAAAGCTGCGAATCTTAACATAAATGCAATATAGGATATTGCTGTTGCAATTGTTGCTGCAATAGTTTGAATTAGGATGTCTTTGTTTTTGATATGGGCAATTTCATGAGCAATTACACCTTTTAATTCTTCTTTTGAAAGCAATGAAATAATACCTTCTGTTAAGGCTATGGCTGCATGTCGCGGATTTCTGCCTGTGGCAAATGCATTTGGTGTCATTGTCGGAATTATGTACGGCTTTGGCATTGGAATTTCTGCTTTGCTTGCAACAGAACGGATTAATTCTCTTATGGATTCGTCTTTCAGCGGCTTTGCTCTGTACATTGCGAGAACAATCTTATCTGAGAAAAAATATGTGATTATGTTGAAAGCGATTGCAATGAGTAGGGCAATCGTCAGGCCGTTGTAGCTTCCTATGAGATAGCCAAGGAAGAGTAGTATTGCTGATAGACTGGCAAGCAGAATTGTTGTTTTAAGTTGCGAGATGAACATCAGTGTTTTTTTGGATAAAAAATATAAAAATCTTGCTCTTTAGTATTGTGAAATGGATAAGAAAGAGATAATTGAGTATTATAGTAAAGATATTGTTCTTGATGCGATGGTTAAGCATGCAAGAAACAAAGAGGTTGCTGTGAAATATCTAGAGGGAGGTTTTGGAAAAAGGCCTGATGTTCTGCTTTATCCTGGAGATGTGATTGAGCATGCAAAAAAAGGAGCCGCTTCTTTCCATGCAAGCGAAGAGCTCTGGGATAATCCTTTGCTGCTTAAGCCTGATATGAGAAAACGGGAGCTTGATGAGCATAGAATAGGGTTTGATCTGATTATTGATATCGACTGTCCTGTTTTTGATTATAGCAAGATTGTTGCTGAACTAATCATAAAAGCGATAAAACAGCACGGCGTCAATGCTGTAAGCGTTAAGTTTTCTGGAAATAAAGGATTTCACATCGGGATTCCTTTTGAAGCTTTTCCAAGCCATGTTGGGGCTGATGAATTTCCTGATGCAGTAAAGAATGTTGCAGAATATCTCATTGATTATGTGAAGGAAGATTTTGGTAAAAGGGTTTTGGAATTTGAAGGTAATATAGTTGAGGTTGCAAAAAAGAGCGGGATTGATGTGAAAAAGCTTGTTAAGGATAAGAGGTTTGTTCCTGATGGTTTGCTTAAAGTAGATACGCTGCTGATATCGAATAGGCACCTTTACAGAATGCCTTTTTCTTTGCATGAAAAAAGCTGGCTTGTTTCGTTGCCATTACAGCTGAAAGATGTTTCTGGATTTAAAAGAGATGAGGCGTTGCCTGATGCTGTTGGATCTTTTAGCAAAGTGGTTTTTCTTGAGAGGAATGCTGAAAAAGGTGAAGCTAAGAGATTGTTTGACTTTGCATTGAGTTTTGTGATTGGAAAGAGGATGAGGCAGATAGAGGCTGAAAGCGAGAAAGAAAGCGAAGTTAAATTAATTAGATTTAGGAAAGCCGTTAGGGAAACGTTTTTTCCACCGTGCATTAGGCTTGGTTTGAAAGGCTTGGAAGATGGAAGAAAGAGGTTTGTTTTTTGCTTGCTGAATTTTTTAAGATGCGTCGAATGGGACTATGATGCGATTAGGCGTTTGCTGCATGAATGGAATGAGCGAAATGCCGAGAGACTTAGGGAAAGGATACTTGATTATCAGTTAAGATATCATAAATTGAGGAAAAAAAAGATTCCGCCGCCAAACTGCGATAATGAGATGTATTACAAGGATATTGGTATATGCAAACCTGATGCTATTTGTAAAGGAATAAAGAATCCATTGCAATATGTGAGGAAGAAGATTGATAGGCAACGTTTTAGACAGTAATCTTTATAAATAAAAGAGGAGTGTCAAGAGAGATTGGCCTGAAAAGGGAGCCCTTTTTGGGCAGAGGGCTTCTCGTTTGGACGAGGGCTCTCATTAATAGGCCATTTGAAAATGCCAAAGAAAAGATCACCTAGAAAAGGAAGTCTTCAGTATTGGCCCAGGGCAAGGGCAAAAAAGATTAGACCAAGGATTAGAAAGATCTCGTTAGACAAAGTTGGCTTGAGTGGATTTGCAGGCTATAAGGTTGGTATGGTTCATATTTGTTTGGTTGATGAAAGAAAGAATAGCATGACTAAGGGAGAACGCATTACTGTTCCTGCAACAATAATTGAATGCCCGCCGCTTAGGATTTTCGGGATAAGGTTTTACAAACTTAAGGATGGTGCTTTTGTTAGCGGAGAAACAATTCTGAATCCGAAGCTGGATAAGGCATTAAAAAGAATTGTTCAACTGCCGAAGAAAAAAACAAAGACGCTTGATGAGGTAAAAGCTGAGGATTATAATGACCTTGCTGTCATTGTTTACACAATGCCAAAGCTAACTGGAGTAAGAAAAAAGAAACCTGAACTTTTTGAGCTAAGCGTTGGAGGTAAAGATATTAAAGAGAAACTTGAATTTGTAAAAGGATTGCTCGATAAAGAAATAAAGATTAGCGATGTGTTTGGCGAAGGCGCGCTTGTTGATGTACATGCTGTGACAAAAGGCAAAGGCTTTCAGGGCGCTGTTAAGCGATTTGGTGTTGAAATAAGGCAGCACAAGAGCGAGAAAACAAAGAGGGGTCCTGGAACACTCGGTCCCTGGACGCCGAAGAGGGTAAGCTGGACTGTGCCGCAAGCAGGAAAGATGGGTTTTCATCAAAGGACTGAGTATAATAAACTGATATTGAAAATAGGGAAAGCAGATGAAGTAAACAAAGCAGGAGGATATTTGAATTATGGCGTGCTTAAAAGCGATTTTGTTTTGCTGAAAGGAAGCGTTCCTGGTTCGAGAAAGAGGTTGGTTATTTTTACAGCGGCAATAAGACCGAATGATAAACTTTTGATGGTTCCAAAAATTGAACAGATAATAAAATGAAAGTTGATGTTATTGATTTAGGTGGAAAGGTTGTGGGAAAGGTCGATTTGCCTAAACAGTTTAGTGAGGAGTATCATCCGAATTTGATAAAAAGGGCTGTTGAGGCAATACAAGCAAACAAAAGACAGCCCTATGGTGCTAAGCCCGAAGCAGGAAAAAGAGCAAGCGTTAGGCTTTCAAAGAGAAGAAGGGATTACAGGGCGAGCTATGGAAGGGGCATTAGCAGAGTTCCAAGAAAGGTTTTGCTCAAAAGGGGAAGTCAGTTTTATTTTGTCGGTGCCTTTGCGCCCGGAACTGTTGGCGGAAGAAGAGCGCATCCGCCGAAAGCTGAAAAGGACTGGTCAAAGAAGATAAATAAAAAAGAAAAGAAAAAAGCAATAAGGAGTGCCTTATCAGCGGCGCTTGATAGGGCTTTGGTTGAGAAAAGAGGACACAAAGTTCCTGAGAAATATCCTTTTGCTTTAGTTGACGATGTGATGAAGCTTGGCAAGACAAAAGAAGTAAAGCAAGCGCTCGAAGCTCTTGGTTTAAAAGACGAACTTGAGAGAAGTGCAAAGAGAAAGATTAGGGCAGGAAAAGGAAAGCTTAGAGGCAGACGCTACAGAAGAAAAGTTGGACCGTTGCTTGTTGTGCATGAAAAGTGCAGTTTGATGAAAGCAGCAGCGAACATTCCCGGTGTTGATGTTGTTTTGGTGGAAAACCTTAATGCTGAAATACTTGCACCGGGTGGAAAGGCCGGAAGATTAACGCTTTTCACCAAAGGTGCTCTGGATGTGATGGCAAAAGAAAACCTGTTTATGTAAAATGGATCCGACGAAGATAATCAAAGGCGTTGTTGCAACTGAAAAGGCGATTAAGTTAAGAGAGGAACAGAATGTTATTACACTGATTATTGATAGAAAAGCAAACAAGCAAAAAGTTTCAGAGGCAATGCTGAAGATGTTTGGCGTAAAGGCAGCGGATGTGAGGGTTGTGAATACAGTTAAAGGATATAAAAAGGCTTATGTGAAGCTTCCTGCTGAAAAACCTGCTGTTGATATTGCTACTGAATTTGGTGTAATGTAAAAATGGGTAAGAGCTTGATTGTTCAAAGACGCGGAAAAGGAACCCATACGTTTAAAGCACTTAGCCACAGGTATAAAGGAGATGCCAAGTTTTTGTCTTTGGTTGAGGGCAAACTCGAAGGCGTTGTTGTGGATATTGTTGATTGTCCCGGGCATTCAGCGCCGTTGATGGTTGTACGTTATGCTAATGGAAACGAAGCTTTGATGATCGCTCCAGAAGGTATAAAGGTTGGTGATGTGGTTGAAATCGGGAGTGGCGCAAGCGTTAAAATAGGGAATGTTCTTCCTTTGGATGAGATCCCGGAAGGAACGAGCGTTTACAATATTGAGAGCATACCTGGTGATGGAGGAAAGTTTTGCAGAGCAAGCGGTAGTTTTGCAAGAGTCGTTGGAAAGCTTCCTGGCGGTGTTTTAGTGAAACTTCCATCAAAGAAAGAACGCTTATTTAATGCTAACTGCAGAGCGTGTATTGGCGTTGTTGCTGGCAGTGGCAGGCTAGAGAAACCCTTTTTAAAGGCTGGTAACAAGGCAAAGGCAATGTGGGCCAGGAATAAGCTTTATCCAAGAACAAGCGCATGTAAAATGAATGCTGTTGCACATCCTTTTGGTAATACGAGGAGTGCGAGAAAAAGCAAGAAAAGACCTGTTAGCAGGAATGCTCCACCAGGTAGGAAGGTTGGTAGCATAGCTGCTAGAAGAACTGGAAGGAAGAAGAGGTAAAAATGGCAAAAAAGGAATTTACTTTTAGGGGAAAGACATTGGAAGAATTGAAGCAGATGACGCTTGACCAGTTTGCAGAGCTGTTAAAAGCAAGAGCGAGGAGAAAGCTGAAAAGAGGCTTAACCGAGGCTGAAAAGAAATTGCTGAAAAGAATAAGAGAAAAGCCCGATAAGAAAATCAGGACGCATTGCAGGGATATGGTGATAACGCCAGAGATGGTTGGACTAACGATTCATGTTCACAATGGAAAGGCATTTGTTCCTGTGAGCGTAACACTTGAAATGCTTGGACATAGGCTTGGTGAATTTGCATTAACAAGGAAACCCGTTAAACATTCCGCTCCTGGTGTTGGCGCTACAAGAAGTAGTGCTGCTGTATCAGCTAAGTAAAAATGGGATTCAACTACAGTGTGAAATATGATGCGGAAAAGGAAGCGAGAGCAGTTGGTCTAGGCATGAGAATATCGACAAAACATTCAGTTGAGGTTTGCAGAATGCTTAGAGGCATGGAATTGAAGAAGGCAAAGGATTTACTGCAGAAAGTGCTTGAAAAGAAGGTTGCAGTTCCTTATAGAAGATACAGGCGAGATCTTGGACATAAGAAAGGTATTGAAGCAGGAAGATATCCTGAAAAGGTGTGTAAAGAAATACTTAAATTGTTAAAAGATGTTGAGGCTAATGCTCAGGTTAAGGGATTGAATACTGCTAATTTGGTTATTAGGCACATTGCTGCTCACAGCGGCGGAAAACCTTTGAAACACGGACGAAAGCGCGGTAGAACTGCTAAAAGAACACATGTTGAAGTTGTTGTTAAGGAAAAATGATAGAAAGGAAACTTATAAGTGAAAGGGGCAAGGATTTTCAGATAGAAGAATTTATAATGAATAGTTTTCAGAATGTTGGGATTTCAAATGTTAAAGTTCAGAGAACACCTCTTGGTGAAAAGATTGTTATAACTGCATTAAGGCCAGGACTTGTTGTTGGGCGAGAGGGACAAAATATAAGGCGGCTTACAGCTGAATTAAAAAAGAGGTTTGGGCTTGAGAATCCTCAAGTTGAAATCCAAACTGTTGACAGCCCATTTTTAGATCCGCACATAGTTGCTGAGAAGATTGCAAATACACTTGAGAGGTTTGGCATTACAAGGTTTAAAGCTGTTGGACATAGAGCTGTTCAAGACGTGATGAATGCAGGGGCTATCGGCGTTGAGATAATAATAAGTGGCAAGGTGCCGAGCCGTAGAGCAAAGCGATGGAGGTTTTATGCGGGTTATTTAAAAAAATGCGGGGATATTGCTATAGAAGGTGTGAAAAAAGCATATGCTATTGCACGGTTAAAGCCCGGTGTTGTTGGAATTCAGGTAAGGATAATGCCACCAGATGTCAAACTTTCAGATAAGATTAAGATAGGCGAAGAAGGGGAAGAGGTTGTAGAAGAGAAAGATGAAAACAAAGGAACTAAGAGCTCTGAGCAATGAGGAATTAAGGAAGAAGTTGATTGATTTAAAGAAGGATTTGATTAGAGGGGTGACCAAGAGATTGCAGAAAAGCAGCACAGAGAAAACAGCCGCTATAAGGAAGATTAGACGTGAGATTGCAAAAATTATTACAATCCTAAAAGAAAAAGGAGGCAGGTGATAAAAAGCAATGGTTGAAATTTGCCCAAAGTGTGGTTTGCCAAAAGAACTTTGTGTTTGCGAGACAATAGCTAAGGAACAGCAGAAGATAAGAATAAGGGTAGAGAAAAAGAAGTTTGGAAAGCCATATACTATTATTGAGGGCATAGATGAAAAATCGATTGACATGAAATCATTGGTAAAGATGCTGAAGAGCAAGCTTGCTTGTGGAGGTACAGTAAAAAATGGAAAGATTGAATTGCAAGGAGAGCATAAGCAAAACATTAAAAAGGTGCTTGAGGAATACGGCTTTCCGCCAGAAAGTATTGAGATTCAGTAATGGAAGAAAAGAAGTAAAAGATGAAGAAAAGAAATATTTTGAAATATGAGCTTATAGGAATCATGGCTGAGGTTGTTGATGCGAAGAACAAGGCAAACATCGGCATAAAAGGAAAGGTTGTTGATGAAACAAAGAATACTTTTGTAATAGAAACTGAAAAAGGGAAGAAAAGGGTGATAAAGCAGAATGCTGTGTTTGAATTCAGGTTTGGAAAGCAGCGTGTTAGGATTGACGGAAGATTGCTTGTTGGAAGACCTGAAGAAAGATTGAAGAGGGAAATAAAAAATGGTTGAATGCAAAGATAAGAAATGCCC
>CAZFJK010000016.1:0-15287 GCA_964519225.1 uncultured Methanosarcinales archaeon
CAAATCCATCTATCAACAAATGCAGCAGAACACACAAATGAAAATCTTTTTCCTATCCTGATTCCCATCACCTTAACATCCTCACCCAAGAACCTGAATCTTTTCAAAAGCTTACCATTCAGCAAATTACAAATATTCAAAACATTTTTTTCTAATTCAGTCAAAGGATAATGAGCAGCTCCAAACGATGTATCGTTACATACTTTTCTTGCCACTACGCTTTGCAAGCTTTCAGCACCTTCTTTTACTGCAACGCAGAAATCAACTCTTTCTAAATATCTAAACTTGCTAAGCTCTTTTTTCACAGCATCTTCAATAATCCTTCTTACTGGAATTTTCTTTCTGCCGACTTTTCCAGTTGCTCTACCAACAACCATGATCTTCATCGGCTCTATAATTTCACCGCCACCAAATCTCGGCTTGGCTTTTCCAGCAATAAGCACACCTTTATCCACATTGTAGTGCATCAATCTTCCAAAATTTTTAATGTAGTATTCAGAAAGAGCTTTTCCTGCAGCCTCGCAGCAGCAATCACAAATAGCATCAGGATGTCCAATACCTTTTCGCTCAGCAAACTCAACTTCCGGTAGCTTACTCTTTATCTTCTGAACAAAAATATTTTCCATCATTCACCTTCAAACTCTACTAATTTAAAAACCTTATACCCTGCTTCCTCAAGTTTTCTCCTTCCGCCGAGATCAGGCAAGTCAATAATAAATGCGCATTCATGCACCTTTCCACCAAGCTTCTCAATAAGCTTACAGCAAGCTAAGGCAGTTCCGCCAGTAGCAATTAAGTCATCAACCACAAGAATGTTCATTCCTTCTTTAATAGCATCTTTATGTATTTCAATAGCATCTTTGCTATATTCTGTTTCATACTCAATCTTTTCTGTCTCAGCAGGCAGCTTTCCTGGCTTTCTTGCAGGAACAAAACCAATGCCGAGCTTATGCGCAAGAACAGAACCGAAAATAAAACCTCTGCTTTCTATGCCAACAACAGCATCAACAGGTTTTTCTTTGTATCTTTCATAAAGTAGATTTATTGCTCTGTCAAATCCTTTTGGATCTTTTAATAAAGTTGTTATATCTCTAAACATAACACCCTGCTTTGGAAAATTAGGTACTGTTCTTATCTTCTCCTTAATCATATGAGGCATTTAGACCACCTTCTAAACTCAAAGCAAAGCGCTTTTTATAGCTTCTTTACATAAACATTCCCAATCCTCGATCTTCGGCACAGCACTATGAATTAGCTTTAAGACCTTTTCTGCATTTTCATTCATCACTCTAAGAATGTCTTCAACAGTAACAGCATGTTCTTTCCAACAATCATAGTCAGTTACCATAGCAACAGGCTGATAGCATATCCCAGCTTCTCTTGCCAAAACAGCTTCTGGTACAGTTGTCATATTTATAACATCACACCCCCACTGCCTGAACAGGTTACTTTCTGCTTTTGTACTGAATCTTGGTCCTTCTATAGTCACAATAGTTCCTTTAGCATGATGTTTAAATCCAAGCTCCTTAGCTGTTTCAATAAGCACTGCTCTGAGCTTTGGACAAAAAGGTTCGGCCATACTGATATGACAAACTTCTTGACCTTCATAAAATGTCTGTTTTCTTTTTGTCGTCCTATCAATAAATTGATCGACAAAAACAAAATCGCCTGGATGAATATGCTCTTGCAGACTTCCGCAAGCAGTCGGAGCAATTATATGTGTTACGCCGAGCTCTTTCATTACCCAAACATTTGCTCTAAAGTTCACTGCTGTTGGATGCAACCTATGCATCTTCCCGTGCCTAGGAATAATAACCACGTTAACACCTTCAATGCTGCCGATTGTTATAAGATCAGAAGGCTGTCCATATGGTGTATGTCTTTTAATCTGTTTTGCGTCTTTTACGAATTCAGCATTTTCAAGTCCGCTTCCACCGATGATTCCGACCTTTACCATTTTCAAGCTATATAAAATCGAATTTTTAAAATCTATCGTAAAAACTATAAAAAACTTTAAAAAAATTTCAAAAGCCATCTTGCTATGGTAAAATTCTTCTCAAGAAAATCAGACATCACCTACTTACTTAGAGATAAAGAATTAGAAGGCATAAGTGTAATCGAGATAGGTCTAAGGGAAAGCGACAAAGTGAAACAAATTAATGGGAGGAAGAGAATATTCTCAGCGCTCGATTATAAATGCCTAATGGACTTTTATGCAATATTTATCGAAGGTAATGGAAAAGGAACGAACGGATACATTCCAATCAAAGCACAACCTCCGACTGGGAAATTTCCAATTCGACGAGGATCTAAAAATTGCAGAGAGTTCTTCCAACTCCCAAGACAACGCCAGGGAATAATCTTCGAAGATTATATCAAAGGTATAATAGAAGAACTCGCAAACGCGATAAATGCCGAATATGGAACAGAACTTATTTTGTACTTTACAAATGTTTGTTACCAAAACAAAAGCCATAACGTAGAATTAGATGCTCTTATTCTTTTCAAGTGGAAATTCATAATGGGTGTGTTTAAACACAGATTAATAGAATATTTCGCAGTTAACGGAGTTTCTTCTTCACTGCTTTATCGCTAATAATCGCACTGTTTCCTGTCGGATCCTCTATAATAAGCTTTAATTTCTCAGTCCCGTGCATAACCTTCATCAATTTTTTTAATAGCCTTTTTGCTTTCTTTTTAGCTTCAGCACTTTCTTCACTGTCCCTTGCCATTTCAATTGCTCTTTTAATCCTTAACAGAATTCCTTCGACATTGCTAACAAATCCTTGAGAAGCAGGACCTGGTTTGATTGTAATAACGTGAGGAATTTTTATTGTAGCATTGCTCGATTTAACAACCCTAACCTTTAAATCATCAACCGAGCTTATTTCAAATTCATATCGGGCTGGTTCTTTATGTTCAGCAGCCTCAACATCAGCCTTGTAAAACTTGCAATTAGAACATCTCATAGAAAAAACATATAACTTTCCAAAATAAGGAACTTCCACTTCATCTTCAGTTAATGTCAGCGTTTTCTTTCCACAAACAGGACATTGTTGATTAGCGAGTTCATGCATTTCCTTCTCCACGCTCTTCTGGTTTCTCTGCTTTATAAACTTCAGCAAAAGAAGGAACTGCAACAAGATAGTTATCTCCAAATCCGGCTATGTCTCCTTCGATAGCTTCGCATGTTTTCTTCAACTTGCTTATAGCTCTTTTCAACTCCACCAAATCTTTATTCTTTAACGGCTCTATGTTAATAAGTGCAATTGTTCTACCCTCGCGCAGAGCATCAAGAATTGGTTTGACATCTTCAAATTCTTCAAGAATGAAAGGTCTGACAATGATTTTTTGATCTTTCTCCGGAACTTCTGGACCTAATTCAATATATTCTTCTGCTTCCTCCAACAGCTTTTCTTCACCGCCAGAAATCTTTTCTTTGATTTTTGAAAATATGCCCATTTTAACACCTCTTTTATTGCTTACCACTCACATATTTAAATATTTTGCTATGGTTGTTTCTCTTTTCGAAAGGTTTTTATAATATATTCTTTCATCTAAAGAAGGGGTCTTAGGATGGTAAAAAGAATAGGAACAGCAAGAAGGAAAACTCGAAAATCGCTCAGAAAGTCAGTCAGGGAGCGAGGAAAAATTAGCATAAGCAGGTTTTTCCAGACGTTTGAAATAGGCGATAAAGTCATGATTGATCCAGAACCAGCAGTTCATACTGGCTTACCTTTCAGGCGTTTCGTTGGAAAAACAGGCATTGTTCGCAAAAAACAGGGGAGCTGTTATTGTGTTGAAATCAAAAACGGTAAAAAGCAAAAAGTCATAATTGCCCACCCAGTTCATTTAAAGCTTGTAAAATTAAAATGAAACCAACGATAATTTCCGAAGAGCCAATGACGCTCGTGGAAGTAAAAGAATACCTAAAAAAACTTAAAGAAAAAAACACAGAGCTCGGTTTCAGAGCAGCAAAAACAGAAGAGTACCTTAATCAAGTACCGGTGCTCGACAAAAAAACCGCAACCGAACTTAAAGAAAAGCTTGAATCATTAAAGATCACAAGATTAAAACCTGCTATGATTACAAAAATCATTGACTTAGTGCCTAAGACCCCCGACGATTTAAAAGTAATCCTTCAAGGATTTCAGTCATCTGTTTCAGCAGAGGATATGAAAAAAATACTAGCCGCGATCAATAACATAGTCAAATGATGCAAAACATACTAATGAAAAATGAGACGAGAAAGACAAAAAGAATATCAAAGAGAAGAAAAAGCCATTGTACTAGATTTTTTACCAAATGGCTATCCATTAGATCCAAGACCAATGTACAGAAAGACACCAATAGTTCAAGCTCTCGGAACCGAGCATTTTACCTTACTTGAATTAGCTCCAAAAAAAGGCGTTTTCTTACAACCACATGAAGAAGTTTATATTGGCGAAGGCAAGCGGGAAAAAATCCACCACATAATCGGAAGACTGCCTTTTGAAAAATTGACTAGCACAGCTAGAGCAGAGCTCGAATTTACCATAAAGGACTTGGTTGAAAAAAACGAAAAGCGCTTTGTTGAGTTTTTTAACAAGGCTCAACCTCTTACGACAAGAATGCACCAATTAGAACTTCTTCCAGGATTGGGCAAAAAGCACATGTGGGAAATTCTCGAAGCCAGAGAAGAAAAACCATTCGAATCTTTTGAAGATATAAAAAAGAGAATTAAGCTCATGCCAGACCCAAAAAGAATAATAATTAAACGGATACTTCAGGAGTTAGAAGGCAAAGAAAAACATAGGATTTTTACAAGATAATACTGATAAAAAACGTACAAATGGCAAAGCTGTTTCCCGAAGACGTCGAATTCATCAAAAAGGCAGAACAATTTCTCAATGAACTTAAGAAAAAGAAAAGATTAACAATAATCCACGAAGATAAACTAGTTCATTCTTTGGTTGGTTTGCTCGGAATCTTGCAAAGAATAAAACGTCATGAAAAACTAGAAAGATTGATCGAAGAAATGATTTCCTTCGGCGAATTGAATAATTTCTCTGTCGAAGGTCCAAAGATATATTTTCAAAAACTTAAAGAAAAACGAAGAACTACTCCTGCTTCCCGGTCTTCTTTAATTTTTTAATCATCATTTCAGCCCTCTCAATCATTTTCTTTTTGAGCGCAATGAAAACACCACCTTCTTTTCCTTTTACAAATGTCACTTCGCCAGGTTTTATAATCTTGCCAATATCTCCTTCTATATCAATGTGAGTGATTCTTGCTCTTGATTTTCCTTTTTCATGAACATAGGCTTTTATTCTTTTCAACTCAAATTTTCCTTCCCCCGGACCAGTCATTCTATCACCATTCTTATCTTACCAACTACCTTTATAAAACAAAAGAGTAAAAATCAACCAAGCAACAAATATTGAAGCGCTAATTAATAGCATGGTAATCAGCAATCTCTTATCATTAGCAAACCCAAAAGGAATAAACCCAATTATTCCACCAACAGCATATTTAGTTTCAGCCCTACTGCCGTGAGCTGATAAAAGCATTCCTAGAAAAATAAGCAAAAAACCGATTATTAGCAGGACAATTCCAGCATAGACCAGCATGAGCATTCGCATTAGCGTGTATATAAGATAAAATATTTAAATCTTTAACTGTTTCTAAAGGCATATGGCAAAAAAAAGAGGTGCGTTATTAACAGCTGTAATACTCTCAATCATTACCGCCTTTATTCTCTCACTTTCATTCTTTATTCCTGCCCCACCAATAACAGCTTACGTCACAGCAAATGTATATTCAGCATTCGAACAAACAAATGAAACAACAGTTCTTGTTCTGCTCAAAGATACAACAGCAATAAAAGCAAAAGAAAAACTAACAGCAAAAAGCATGAAAAAAATTGCTCAAAATGCACAAACAAAATTCGAGCAACTTGCCCCAACGCTAAAAAGAAAAATCGAACACAAATTCTCAACAGTACCTGCTGTTGTTATGCATATCAACAAAAAAGATCTTGAAAAACTTAAACTAATTCCAAACGTAGTTGCGATTCAAGCAAACTATGATTATTCTATTTTGCTCGACGATAGCGTACCTCAAATGAACGTCGATGATGTTTGGAACTTATCCTTCGATGGTGTTCATTTAAACGGAAGCGACATCGGCATTTGCATCATTGATACAGGAGTTGATTACACACATCCAGCCTTAGGTGGAAGTTTTGGCGTTAAAGTCATAGCTGGCTATGACTTTGTAAATAATGATGCAGATCCAATGGACGATCAAGGTCATGGCACACATTGTGCCGGAATTGCTGCTTCACAGGACTTAACGTATCAGGGTACAGCTTATGGATCAAAAATCATTGCTGTTAAAAGCCTTGATTCAAGCGGTAGCGGAACTTCGGATACAATAGCTTCAGGAATCGACTGGTGTGTGAACAACGCAGATACTTATAATATTAAGGTAATTAGTATGAGCCTCGGAACAACAACATACCATAGCTCAACTTATTGTAGCGGCGTTGACCCTGTTGTCGAAGCTGCAATTGATGCAGCAAGAGCAGCAGGAATCATAGTATTTGCAGCTGCAGGTAATGAAGGTCAAGATGGTTTATCCTTACCAGCATGCATACCAAATGCAACACCCATCGGTGCAGTTGACAAAGATGATGTTTTTGCTGCGTATTCAAACAGAGCAAACATTCTAAAACTTCTTGCTGTTGGTGGTTCAAGCTCTGATCCAGTCATGTCAACACAGCTTGGCGGTGGTTTTACCGGTAAATACGGAACATCAATGGCAACACCACATGCTGCCGGCATAGCAGCATTGCTTATTCAATACGAGCAACTCGAATCCGGAAATCAGCTTACTCCTGAACAGATCGAATCAGTATTGGAAAGCACGGGAAAAACAATAACATACGAGAGTTACGCGTTCAAGCGAATCGATGCACTTGCGGCACTTTTAGCCTTGGATAATCAAAGTCCAACGCTCGAATTTGTTTCACCAACACCAGCAAACAATTCAATTCTTGATGTTCCACACATTGCAATAAATGTTACTTCATCTGAGATAATCGATACATTTATTCTTTCTTGGAACAGAACAAACGAAACCTTAAATTGTTCAGGAACAAATTGCATGGTAACAAAAAGAGGCCACGGAACATACACATACAAAATCGTTGGAAATGATAGCGCTGGCAATTATGCCGAAACTGAAGAAAGAATTGTTACACTTACAGACCATGCTCCAACAATCAATACAATCAACCCAAGCCAAACAGAGATTGTTATAAACGAAACAGATAACCAAACTTTTCAAATAATATGCTCAGATGCGGATAATGATACACTTACAATTGTTTGGTTCAAAAACAACGAATCTGTTAAAACAGAAACTGCAAACCAATCAAATTGGACGTTCATAGGAAATTATCTTTCTTCAGGAAATTATACTATTTCAGCCGTATGCGGAGATGGGATTTTAAATACATCCACAGAATGGAACCTTACAGTGAATAATGTCGATGCACCACCGCAATTTAATGCATCAAATCCCATTCCAAACCAAACATGGAAAGTAAATACGACGAACTCTAACATCAACCTTTCTCAATATTTCTATGATGTTGATGGTGACGATATAAATTGGACTATAAATGATACTTTATCATATATCGAAAATTTAACAATAGCAATTAATAACAATAGCGGCATAGTCACTATTACACCAGATCCTAATTTTCTTGGCACGAGAAATGTTGTTTTCGTTGCTCTTGGCTCTGGAGGAAAAAGCCAATCAAATAATGTCACGCTTAATGTCGTTGAAAATTACAGACCTCAACTGAAAAACATAACTTTAACATCATCCGATGCATTGAACAGAACAAATGGAACGTTAATAGCTCATTTTAATTACTACGATAAAGACAATGATTCGATGCAAGCCTCAGAGATAATATGGTATGTAAATGGCACAGCGAAAACAGAACTCGAAAATCAAACATCAGTGGAGTCGTCATATACAGAAAAAGGACAAAATTGGAGTTTTTCAATCAGGGTTTTTGATGGTTATGATTGGAGCGATTGGTACCAATCAAATACGCTCACAATAGAAAACGCTGCCCCAAACAAACCAAACATCACAAGCCCGCAAAATAATTCCCATATTCAAACAGTCACCATCACATATCAATCCACAGACATTGACGGAGATAATCTCACTTATTATGTTTATGTGGATGGTGTATTGTATGTAACAACTCAAAACACATCTATAACATGGCAAGGTAATGATGGAACTTACGAAGTTATTGTCAAGGCATACGACGGTTCTCTTTTCAGTGAAAATGCTTCAATAACTTTCACAAAAGATACCGTTGCGCCTATTGTAATTGAAATTTATACTTCACAAACCACAGAGGGTTCGCGAAAGAAGGTAACTTTGAGGGTTAAGACAGACGAATACGCATATTGCAGATACGATTACGCTGATGTTGATTACAGTGATATGGAAGACATGACAACATCAGATCACATCAGCCATCATGCTGAGGAATACTTTAGCTCATCAACAAATGGCGAGTTTTATGTGCGATGTGAAGACAGGGCAGGAAACACAATGCAAACTTCAAATAGTACGTCCTTTTCAGTAACTTTTGGAAGTCAGGGCGAGTCATCAAGCAGCAGTGATAGTGGCGGCGACGGCGGTGGCGGCGGCGGTGGAGGGAGCTCTTCTTCTCATATCGCACAATCAGATTCACATTTATTTGCAAAACTTTCACCAACCGAATTGCATAAATTCGATATTTATAAGACAGAAATCCCTTTTGTTTCATATTCATTTTCCCTTAAAAAAGAACTCACTAATGTTGAAATAAAAACTTCATATATCACAGAGCCGCCAAACAAAATACCGCTATTAGGATCTGTATATAAATACGTTCAAGTTGATAAAACTGGGATACAGGATAACGATTTAATAGAACTGAAAATAAAATTCAGAGTAGAACAATCATGGATAAAAGAAAACAATATTGACATTTACACCATTTCACTTTACAGATATGAAAATAATGCTTGGAAGAAGCTGCCTACAACGCTCGCAGAAAACACACCAATGTACTATTACTTCGAAGCCGCATCTCCTGGCTTTTCTATTTTCGCAATAAAAGGAGAGCCCAAAAAGCTAGAAACAGAAGAACCACAACCCGAAGAAGAGAATATAACTTCAGAATACATACCCGAGGAAATAAAACCAAACGAAACAATACGCGAAGAAGAACCGAGCAAAATGAAAATAAGCAACAGACTTCTTTTCAGTCTTATTATCATAGCAGTTGTTTTAGTACTTATTGTAAATTTCTTAATCGTACCAAAAGCAAAACACAAGAGAAAGATCAGTACAAGCAAGAAAAAGATAAAACCCAAAGAAAAAGTCAAACGCAAAAAAGTCAAACCAAAACCAAAATGTCCAAAATGCGGAAGCACATCCCTTGTTAAAGGTTATGGAAACTTCTATTTCTGCAAGCGCTGTGGAACAGTAATTAGAAAGAAAATCTAATCGACTTTAACAATATTTAAAAAGTTATTTGAAATTCATACCTGAATGCCAAAGAAATCAAGGAAAGAATCATCTCTAAATAAAAAACGTTTTCTTTTCACTGCCTTCGGTTTAACCGTTCTGTTTGCTATTTTTATCATCGCTTTGACAGCATACATTAAAATCTGCAACACCGATCAATGCATCTATGAAAAAGCGGTTTCTAAAGCAAACGTCAATCTCTGTATGAAGATGTCGAATAAAACACTTTTTGAGAAATGCATAACAACCATCGCTGTGAAACGGAACGACCCATCTATTTGTAAGTTTTTAAAACATTCACAAGATTGGTGTAAAGCAGAGGTAGCAATAGCAAATGAAAATCTTATTTTGTGCACAAGAATCCAGACCGAAAAATGGCAAAATCTTTGCTTTAAAAAATTCGCAATAAAAACGCTCAATATCGATGTATGTAACTTAATTACAAATGACAAAGAAGCTACACTCTGCTATAGAATAATTGCTGAGGTCAGCAAAGACCCGAGACTTTGCGATTTTATCTTAAATGAAGATGTCCGGAATTCATGCTTTTCGCTTCTCGCACACGACTTAATCAATGAAACTCTATGCCAAAAAATAAATGAGTTTCTTGCCCGTGAACAATGTCTATTTGATGTTGCAAAAGCAAAAAGAGATCCAAATATTTGCAACACCATAAAAATCGGAGTATTAAAAAATAATTGTTTACTTTATGTGTCTTCTGAGCCTCAATCCACCTAAAACTTGTTTTAATCTTAAGAATTTAATTATAGATTCCCGTTCAATGACACCGATTATCTTCTTATCTTTAACCACAGGAATGCAATCAATTCCATGCTTTAACATTTTTAAAAAAACATTGCCAATTTTAGCATCGAGTTTTACAGGAGCAATCCTTCTTACGATCCTCTTAATCTTGATCTTTGCCCATTTTTCTTTTTCTATTTCCTTCAAGTCAATCACTTTTGTTAAGCCTAAATATCTTTTTCCATCAAAAACAAGCAAAGTTTCCTTTCTTAGTGTAATAAAGGCATCAGCAAGCTCCTTAAGTGTTTTATTTGCACCAATTCCACAAACCTTCTTAGTTAAAAGCTTATCTACTTTTACACCCTGGAGCAATACATTTACAACAGTTTGTTCATAGCTTGTTTCAGCAATCATATAAAGGAAAAATCCAAGCACAATGAACCACAAACCAAAGCCTCCGAAGAAGAGTCCAATAAAACCTCCGATTACCAGAATTCCAGCAAAAACCTTTCCACAGAAAGAGGCAATCTTTGTTGCCTTCACAATGTCCTTGTAAAAATACCAAAGAATTGCCCTAAGAATTCTTCCACCGTCAAGCGGAAATCCAGGCGCAAGGTTGAATAAAGCAACAATCAAATTAATTTTATAGAGATAAAATGCAAGTGCATTAACATAAAGAAAGCTTACTGATTTATACACGATAAAGAACAAAAGAGAAAGCAAAATAGAAAATAATGGTCCTGCTACTGCCATTTCAAATTCTTTTTTTGGAGTTAATTTTCCTTTACCGATGGATGCAACACCGCCAAAAAAGAAAAGCGTAATCTTGTGCACAGGAATCTTATGCTGTTTTGCAACTATCGAATGAGCAACCTCATGCAGCAAGATGGATATAAAAAGAAGGAAACTTGCAAATGCTCCAAGGAACCACGCTCCAAACAATCCTACTTTATAATAAGTTGGAAAAAATCCAGCTGCTAAGCCCCACGCTACGAGCAGAAATATGAAAAACCAGCTATAATGTAATTCAATCTTTATTCCAGCAAGCTTTCCAATATAAAAGGATTGTTTCATATTTATTTCAAAATTTTATTTCAAAACCCGCTTTTGTCACTACTGGTGACATTATTTTTAAACTTTTCTAAAAAACCGTAAGGTATATAAATAAGTTTGTTACTCAAGAGTAGTGTGTAATTTAAGAGGGGGAGTTTCATATGGGTCAGCAAGAAGTTTACGATTTCCTAAAACAACATCCTGCAAGATGGTTTACATCAAAAGAGATCAGCAAAGCACTAAAAGTAAGCATCGGCAGCGTAACCTGCTGTTTAAAAAAACTCAGACTGCAAAGAGCTATACGCTTTAAAAACGGCAATAGCAGGAATCAGTATCTCTACAGATATAAGAGATAGTTTTGTTTCTTATTTTCTACTGCTGTGTTCCACAACCACAACCTAACTTTTTTATACTTCAATCTCCTCTTTCTTTTCCGAATGAAAAATCTCGAGATTGCAAGAATCTTCTATGAAATGGCTGACATTCTCGAAATGCAGGGCGTTGAATGGAAACCAAGAGCCTACAGAAGGGCTGCAAAGGCAATTGAAAGCCTTACCGAAGATATTGAAGTTCTCTGGCGAAGGGGCGGCTTAAAAGCACTTGAGGAAATTCCCGGAGTCGGCGAAAGGCTTGCTAAAAAAATAGAAGAATTTCTTAAAACAGGTAAGATAAAAGAGTACGAACAGCTTAAGCGAAGGATTCCTTTTCACCTGCACGAGATAATGTCAATTCCAGGAATGGGTCCAAAAAAAGCAAAACGCCTCTACAAAGAACTTGGCATTAAAACAATAAAAGATTTGGAAAAAGCAGCAAAAGAACACAAAATTGCAACTCTTCCTGGCTTCGGCAGAAAAAGCGAGGAGGATATTTTGAGAGGAATCCAGCTTTATAAAGCAAGTAAAGGAAGAATGCTTTTAGGCAGAGCATGGTTTATAGCAAACGAAATTATTGAAAAACTTTCTGTGTTGAAGGAAGTCAAAAAAATTAGTCCAGCAGGATCACTGCGCAGAATGAAGGAAACAATCGGTGATATCGACATACTTGTTATATCAACAGACCCAATGAAGGTAATGAACTTCTTTACTTCAATGCCCGATGTCAAAGAAATTCTTGCAAAAGGACCAACAAAATCAACAGTAATTTTGCGTTCGGGCATACAAGCGGATGTTCGCGTTCTTAAGCCTGAGAGCTGGGGAAGTGCACTTCAATATTTTACCGGAAGTAAAGAACATAATATCGCTTTAAGAAAAATCGCGATTAAGAAGGGCTACAAGCTAAATGAGTATGGCTTGTTTAAAGGGAAAAAACAGATTGCTGGCAAAACAGAAGAAGAGGTCTATAGGAAACTTGGTTTGCAGTGGATTCCTCCTGAGTTGAGAGAAAACAGAGGTGAAATTGAAGCTGCGCAGAAAAAAGCACTTCCTAAGCTTGTTGGTTATAAAGATATTAAAGGCGATTTGCATGTACATACAAAATGGAGCGATGGAGATAACACAATAAAAGAGATGGCTCTTGCAGCAAAACGACTCGGCTATGAGTACATTTGTATAAGTGATCATTCAAAGAGTGAACCCCTCGCTCACGGTTTAGACGAGAAAAAACTTCTCGAACAAATAAAGGAAATAAGAAGGATAGACAGGCAGCTAAAAGGAATAAAAATCCTTGCAGGAAATGAGGTTGACATTCTTGCAGATGGTTCTCTTGATTTATCTGATGCTGTTCTTAAAAAACTGGACATAGTCATTGCTTCTGTTCATTCCGGCTTTAAAATGCCAAAGCAAAAAATGACAAAGCGAATCATAAAAGCGATTGAGAACAAATACGTTGATATACTCGGACATCCGACCGGCAGGATAATAAATGAGCGACCACCTTATGCTGTTGATCTCGAAGCTATTTTTCAAGTTGCAAAAGACAGGCGCGTTTATATGGAAATAAATTCTTTTCCGGATAGGCTGGATTTGAATGACACAGCAATAATGGAAGCAAAGAAATATGGATTGCGCTTTGCTATTAACACAGATGCGCATAACGCTGATCAATTAAAACTCATTAAATTCGGCGTTGCAACAGCAAGACGGGGCTGGGCAGAAAAGAAAGATATTATTAATACCTATTCTTTAAAACAGCTCGGTCGCTTTTTCAGGAAACTTAAAAGCAGAATAGGAGAATAAAAATGCCATCATTGCGCTTTATGAAACTCGCAAATGTTTTTGAACAGCTTGAGCGCACAACATCAGGAAACAAAATGAGGGAAATACTAGCAAGATTCTTTAAAACAGTTCCAAAAAAAGAAATCGACATAATTGCTTATCTGCTTCTCGGTCAAATAGCATCAGAGTATGAGGATATAAACATAGGCATGGCAGAGAAAATGGTTCTGCGTTCAATCGCAATTGATTCTGGTAGAACAGAAAGAGAAGTAAGCAGCATGTTCAAGAAGCTTGGTGACGTTGGCTTGACAGCAGAAAAGCTTACAACCAAAAGCAAACCAGCATTGACTGTAACTCAGGTCTTTAACACTTTGCATAAGATTGCTGCTGCTTCAGGACAAGGAAGTCAGGAATTCAAAATAAAAACTTTAGCTGCGTTGTTGAAGAAAGCATCGCCGAAAGAAGCAAGATATATTGCAAGAATAGTTCTCGGAACTTTACGCTTGGGAGCTGGCGACATGACATTGCTTGACGCTCTTGCTATTGCTTTCACTGGAACAAAAGCAAACAAACCAAAACTTGAACACGCCTACAATATCTGCCCTGATATTGGAATTATAGCAAAAACAATCGCGACTAAAGGCTTAAGAGGAATAGAAAAAATCGGCGTTACTGTCGGCAGGCCAATTCAAATGATGCTGGCTCAAAGGGCAAAAAGCGTTCAGATGATAAAAGAAAAAATTTCTGGCATCATTGCTTGTGAAGAAAAATATGATGGAGAGCGAGTCCAAGCACATTTCGATGGAAAGCGTATTATTCTGTTCAGCAGGCGACTTGAGAATATCACACAGCAATTTCCTGATGTCGTTGAAGGCTTGAAGAAGAGCATAAAAGCAAAAAGCTATGTTATCGAAGGCGAAGTCGTTCCAATAGATGAAAAAGGAAACCTATTGCCGTTTCAGATCTTGATGCAACGAAGAAGAAAATATGAGATTGAGAAATATGTCAAGAAAATTCCAGTTTGCTTGTTCCTATTCGATCTTCTATTTCTAAATAGAAAATCTTACATTCACAAGCCGTATCCAGAGAGGCACAAAGCTTTGCAAAAAATCGTGAAGCAAACAAAGCATATAAAACTTGCTAACAGAAAACTTTGCAAGGAAATAGATTGTATAGAAGATTTCTTTAATTGGTGCATTTCTCACGGTGCAGAAGGCATAATAGCAAAAAGCTGCGCTCCGGATTCAACCTACAAAGCAGGCGTTAGGGGTTGGCTCTGGATAAAGTGGAAGCAGGAATATCAAAAACTTGCAGATACCTTTGATTTAGTTGTTGTTGGCGCTTTTTATGGGAAGGGAAGGCGTGCAGGAACTTATGGTGCTTTGCTTTGTGCAGCATACAACCATAAACTCGACCGCTTTGAAACTTTTTGCAAACTTGGTAGCGGATTTACAGATAAGCAATTAGCTGAACTTCCGAAAAAATTCGCTAAATACAAAATTCCGCATAAACCAGCAAGATTGCTTGTGCATAAAGATATGAAACCAGATGTTTGGTTTACTCCCGCTGTTGTTGTTGAAGTTCTTGGTGCAGAGATAACAAGAAGTCCTTTGCATACCTGTGCTGTTGAGAAAGGGCAGGGTTTGGCTTTACGTTTTCCGAGATTTGTTCGCTACAGACCGGACAAAAGCCCAGAACAGGCAACTACGGTTGAGGAAATTTTGGATATGTGTAGGAGGAAATAAA
>CAZFJK010000017.1:0-14551 GCA_964519225.1 uncultured Methanosarcinales archaeon
CACGCCGCTGGTAATGATATGTTTAACGCCGAGTTCTTTCCATCTTGGAATAAGTTGCTCCAGCTGGTTTGAAAATTCAGCATGGTCAAGATGAGCATGTACGTCGATAAGGTTCATTTTTGTTTAAGGTAATCTAATATTGCTGCTACGAGAATTGGAAATGCGAGGGTTACGTCACAGCGCAAGTCGCATGTTAAAGCTGACGGTTTTGCCTTTCCCCAACTTTTTGCTTCAACGATTTGCATTCCGCTTACGCCTCCGTGCTCTGGTCTATCCATTGTTATTTGGATGATGTAATCAAGTGCATTTCCACTAGCTTGCATCATTCCCGGGACAAAGTGTTTTGGAACTCCTCCTCCAAGAATGAGCAAACCAAACCTTTTTCCTTTTTGCCAAACAATATCCATAAAATCTTTAATATCAAGTTGGGGATTGATCTTTAACTTATGGTTTTGGCTCCACATCCATAGGTGGAATCCAAGCATGCTGTCTGTAATACTTGGACAATATATATCGATGTTGTTTTCATAGCAAGCCCTTATTATTGAATTTTTGTCTTTGATTAGGGCGCCAAGTTGCCTTAGAAATTCTCTTGGGCTAAGCTCACGCTGCTCTATTTTAGGAAGCAGTTCTCTTATGCCAGTTTCAAGTTTTGCAAAACCTTCTTTTCGAAGAAAAACATCGTACATTCTGAATATTCCTTCTGAGGCTAGTTTTCTATCATCAATAACAGCGCTTCCTTGAAAGTGCTTTTCACCAAAAGCTTCTATTAAGTCATGCGTAAGAATAGCGCCTGTTGTTATAAATATATCAACCGCTTTTGCATTAAAGAACTTAACAAAAACATTTCTCATTCCTCCTGCAATCAGTGCACCAGCTGCGCTTAAGAATTTCACACATTCTTTGTCATCAAGCATTTTCATGTAAACTTGGACTGCCTCTGCCATTCTTTTTCCAGCATAGCCTGCGCCAGAAAGTTCGTTCACTAAATCAGTTACGCTCATCCCAGCCCAAACGTCCATTCGCTTTTCAAGTCTAGTTCCTTTGAGTGCTTTGATTTTATCCATTTGTTTTGGTTTTCATTCTTTTTCTTTAAAAGATTTTTGATTAATTTTGAGAAAGATTTAAAATCTCAAGTACCTAACTTATCCGAACATGGGAAAGTATAGTGGGAAAAGTGTTGGAAACATGGCTAATTATAAAGGAAAAGCTAGTGGAAAATATACTGACATTTATATAAATGGCAGAACTCAGAATTATTTAGAGCAGCATAGTCCTAGCTATTTAGAACATGTAAGTCATTTAAAAAATACATCGAAATATGGCATAATGGATAGATATAACACTTATCAACAAAGGCTATGGAAAGATGTTGATAAATTGTTGGATTATAAAAGATTGATATTAAAAGAAAGTTTAGAATCTATCCCTAGAAAAGGAAGAGAAACAAGGGCTAGAATCGGGCCGAAAGGATGTTTATCATGCCCTCTTTTTCCTATTTGCAGAGGTGTAAAGAATTTATGTGGTAGTGATGCAAGTAAATATGATTTAGATCAGCTCTTAAACTGATTTCTGAATTAATGAATTTCCAGTCATTTCTTTTGGCTTCTCTATTTGCATCAGCTCAAGAATTGTTGGTGCAATATCAGCAAGGATTCCGTTTTTTAGCTTTATGTTTTTGTGCTCGTCTGAAACGAGAATAAAAGGGACTGGATTTGTCGTGTGTGTTGAAATTGGTTGTTTTGTTTTTGGATCAAGCATTAGTTCTGCATTGCCGTGATCTGCTGTTACTAAAGCTATGCCTTTTTTCAGCTTTACTTTTTCTACAACTTCACCAACACATTTATCTACTGTTTCTGCTGCAACAATGGCTGCTTCGAGATTTGCTGTATGGCCAACCATGTCGCAGTTTGCAAAATTCACAAGAATAAAATCATACTTATCCTTGTCCAGAGCTTTAATTACAGCATCTTTAATAGCAAAAGCAGACATTTCTGGTTTTAGATCATAAGTTCTGACTTTTGGGCTTGGGATTAAAATCCTGTCCTCACCTTTAAAAGGTCTTTCACGTTGGCCATTAAAGAAAAACGTAACATGGGCGTATTTTTCTGTTTCTGCTACTCTGAGCTGAAGCAGATTGTTTTTGCTTACGACTTCTCCAAGAATATTCCTCAATCTTAGTTTTCTAAATGCGATCAGTGCAGGCATATTTGGATAGTATTCTGTCATTGCAACGAATAAGATTTTTTTCTGCTTGATTCTATCAAAGCCGTCAAAGTATTTCTCAACAAAGGCTTGTGTAAGCTGTCTTGCCCTATCATAGCGGAAGTTGAAGAAAATAATTGCATCATTGTCTTTTACACCCTTGTAATTTGCTATAACTGTTGGTGTAATGAATTCGTCTGTTTCATTGCTTTGATATGCTTTTTTAACGGCTTCTTCTGGTGTTTTCGCTTTTCTTCCCTTTCCTTCAGCAATGGCTAGATAAGCTTTTTCTGTTCTATCCCAACGCTTGTCGCGATCCATTGCATAGAATCTTCCGCTTATGGTTGCAATCGCTGCTGGAAATTTAGCAATTTGTTCTTTAAGTTTAGCTAAATAGTGAAGAGCGCTTTTTATTGGCGTGTCTCTTCCGTCAGTAAAGATGTGCAGAATTGGCTTTATGCCATGGTCGCTGCATAGCTTAAGCAGAGCATAAAGATGGACATCATAGGCATGAACACCTGCATCTGAAAGTAATCCCATAATGTGCAAATTGGATTTGTTTTTATGGACGTGCGCTATTGCTTTAAGCAATGCTTTATTTTGAAAAAATTTTCCATCGGCAATCGCGTCGCTGATTCTTATAACGTCTTCTTTTACTATTCTTCCTGCGCCTATGTTAAGATGTCCTGTTTCGCTGTTGCCAAACATTCCTTCAAGCAAACCAACAGCTTTTCCGCTTGCTTCTAGCTGACAATGAGGATAATTTTTCCATAAGGAATTAAAGTTAGGAGTATCTGCTAAAGCTAGTGCATTGCCTTCTTTTTCTTTCCGCAAACCCCATCCATCCATGATGATTAACACAATTGGTGCTTTGAGTTTCATTTTAGTTCTTGTTCAATTTCAATCAACCTGTTATATTTTGCTGTTCTTTCGCCTCTGCAAGGAGCACCTATCTTTATACCGAAAGCAGATAAACCCACAGCAAGATCAGCAATAAAGCTATCGCATGTGTCGCCGCTTCTATGGCTTATGATTATCGGCCATTTGAATTTTTTTGCGAGATTTGCTGCGAGGATTGTTTCTGTTATAGTTCCAATCTGGTTTGGTTTTATTAGTAAAGTAGTGCATAAGTTGAGTTTCTTTGCAAGCTCGATCCTTTTAGGGTTTGTTGCTGTAAGGTCATCACCGACAAGCATGCAATTAAGTACTTTTGTGGCTTTTTGCCATGCCTCAAGGTCTTGCTCGGCAAAAGGGTCCTCTAGTGATAAAAGCTTGTATTTTTTGATATAATTTTTGTATTGTTCAAGAAGACTTGCTGAGCTGGTTTTTTTTGGTATAAAGTAATAACCTGACTTAAACAGTGAGGAAGCAGCGACGTCTAATGCAATTTGAACTCTTTTATCTATCTTTTTTGCAGAGACATGCAAGATTTCAAGCGCTTCATCGTTGTTAATGTTTGGTGTGAATCCACCTTCATCGCCGACGCTCGTTGATAAGCGTCGTTTCTTAAGTGTGGATTTTATATCATAGTAAATGGAATGGATTTGTTCTATTCCTTTCATTCCTTTTGCTTTTGGAACAGCAAGAAATTCCTGAAAGCTGAGCTTTGTTTCTGCGTGCATGCCGCCATTGATCAGATTTGCATAAATTCTTGGTAGGTTCGGTTTTTTGCATGATGAAAGTTCTGCAATGTATTCAAATAAAGGTCTTTCTTCTACTTTTGCACCAGCTTTGCACACAGCTATGCTTACAGCAAGAATTGCATTAGCTCCGAGTCTTGATTTTCTTTGAGTTCCATCAAGCATTAACATTAGATTGTCGATTTTTTGCTGTTTGCGGCAGTCTATTCCAATAATCTTTTTTGCGATTATCTCATTAATGTTTTTTACTGCTTTTCTTACGCCAAGCCCTGAAAATCTTTTTCTGTTTCCATCCCTTAGCTCAATTGCTTCATATGCTCCTTTGCTTTTTCCGCTTGGCACAGAAGCAGTAACAATATGTTTTTCTGTCTTCAAAACAACTTTTACTGTTGGGTTTCCTCTGCTATCTAATATCTCATATGCTTTAATTGATTTAATTTTCATCTTCTTCGTGCTTCGATAAAGGCTTTTCTTAGTGTAGATTCGCTCCAGCCTTCACTAAGAAGAATTTGTTTTAATTGTTCATCAGAATAACCTTCTGCTCTTGCCATTTTTATATAATCAATTAAACGCTGCATTGTCTCTGGAGGGATTTCACGAGAAAGCATTTCAGAAGCCAGACGTCTTTTACTTCTCTTAAGTTCATAGAAGACGACGAACAATCCAACGCTGACTGCAGCGATTATTAAAATAATTAGAAAAGTAGAAAATCTTTTTTCGACCTTTTTCATTTCAATTTCTGGGGGCTTTTCTTCTGGCAGGATTTCTTCTTTTATTTCTTCGGGTGGTTTTTCTGGTGTTGGTGCTGGTGTATAAACACAGCTTTCTGTTTCTGTTCTTGGAGGCAGGTTGCACAGCATATCATAACAGATTCTTGTTCTGATGCCTTCTTCTGTACATGGTCCCCAAGCAGTACAGTTCCATTTTGGAGAACATCCTCGTCGGCGTCTTCTTGCAGCAGGTTTCTCTTCTGGAGGTGCTGGAGCTGTGACTTGTGCTGGTTTTCCTGTGATTTTGTTTACCTGATCTTGCGTCAAAGTTATGTCAATCTTTTCTATTGTCTTTGTATAGGTTTGATGATCGACTAAAACATCGTTTATACAAACATCCACGGTTTCACCGGTGACATAACCTTCTTTGTCGGGTGTGTCTGGATCATCAACAGGAATAAGGATTACGGGATCATAACCATAACTTTCTTTTGCTATGCCTCTTGCATATTCAACGCCGCTAATCTTGAATACGATTGGATAATCCTGCGGCAAGTCTGGAGTAATGTCGCCGTAAACTTGAATTGGTAACTGGGGAACCGCTTCAACTATGTTTATTGCTATGATGATTATTGAAAATAAAATCAAAACACTAAAAGACTTCACGGAACTATCACCCCACTTTCATTAAAGTAAAACCAATAACCTTGTCCAGGCATTAACGCTGATGTTTTAGCTATTGGTGCTATGATTTGCGTTATCGGATCAAGCCGGTATATGGCTTCGCATTTATCAAACATTGTTTTGAGGTATGCTACAGTATTGATTGGGTAAGGTAAAGCTAAACCGAGAAGATTCCATCCTTGATTAACATAAATGCTAGGTATGGTTGGTGTTGGTTTTGTTGATGTTACAACCACATTAATGTCTGTTGTTGCGTTGATCCAATAAGCATAACCTGGTTCAAAATGATCGAATCCTGCTGTGCTTGGAATTGCCGGATTCGAATGCCATATCTGCCAGCCGGTTGCAGGTGAGTAGCCCCAGATCGAAGATATAGCGCCAGAGGCAAGTGAGTTAAAATCAGTAAAGGACATGTCCATATAAAACGGGAATGAAATTAAGTTAAATCCTTCTTTTAATGCAAGGGTTATTTGATTAGGAGAATAGACATAAATAGTGAATATTAATGTAAAATTATTTGAAGGTTTCCCCTGCTGCCATATCATATAAGTGAGCTGACATAAACCTGGTTGGTTTATTGTTGCTTGGGTTGTGATCTCAACAGATTTTCCTGTATCAATAGTTGCATAGTTTACGCCTGCTGGTTTTAGAAAATAATGGGTTATTAAAGAGCATGTTGTTCTAGCAAAATCGATATCCCAAGCAAAAGATGCATTTGAGCCAAAGTTCACTGCAATCATTGACATGTTGAATGCTTTTCCTAATTCTACGCTAAAGTAAGTCGGCACTGTCGGGGCTAACACAACAGTTCCAGACGGTGATATCAAGGAGACCAATGGTACAACACCAAAGGTAACATTCACTACAGCAACAGGACCTGTTACTGGCGTTGTGGTTATTGGCGCAACAGTGATATTTGTAACAGTGACTGGAACTGTAATTGGTACAGCGCCTGTAAGCGATGTTGGGTATGCTTGAAGATAGGCCTTAAGCAAGCCCGTTGCATCGGTTCCTGCTGTAATTGTTGATTCGATATAAATTATGTGATCTGTGCTTTGCCATATATAACCGTGATAGGCTGGGTTTGCAGGATTTGTTATTTCATAAACATAGTAAGTTGTGTTAAAAATTAGATTGAATCCTGCTGTGGTTAAATCATTCAAGTAGTTTGAGAAATCATTTGCGCCATTCCATACAATAGAGACATTATGATTATTTCCATTGTCATCTTCGTAAGTTGCTGTATATACATCATTTCCATACGCATCCATAGAAGAATAAGAAGATAGGTAGTAGTAAGTGCTTCCTGTAATTATTCTTGTAAGTAGTTTTTGAAAATAATGTTTTCCTAAAGAGTAAATTGAAGTTACGTCTTTGCCATCGCATTCGGCTTCGATTTTCATAGCAAGATGTTTTCCTTCCAATGATTTGAACGTATCGGCATTAGCTTTAAGGATAAGAACTTTACTTATTGAATTGTAATCGTATCTCATAGGTATATTGTTGATGTGAATGGATTTTATGTCAAATGACGAACAGTCTATTTGCATACTCAATTCAAGAGAATATTCATTCGCTTTTGGATCAAGTTCTATTGAAACTGGCGTTTTTCCATAAAGTTTTTCAGGTTTGAATGCGCATGCTAGGTCTTGTTGTTTTGTTTCGCCTGGTTCGCATACTTCGACTATGCCGGATGAGATTATGTATGTCTTTCCACCGGCGTATGATGCGATTTGAGCTTCCATAGTAGTGCTTTCTGGCAAGGTTTTACCATCGAAATAGGATTGAAGAATCTCTGATACTTTGTCAGAAAGAAAAACAGCAAAGTTGTTGCCATTCGGCATTATTATTCCTATTCCTTTTTGTTGGGTTTCAGCTGGGATATATTCTAGATTAAATTTTGATGCAAGCGCTTTGTCAAAACTTACAACAATGAAATTTTCGTAATTGTTAGCTATTTCTGTTTCAAGAAACATCGGAATGCATAGTTGGACATTAACCTGTGCTGTTTGTCCTGGAACTGGTTGGTTGATTGACGTTGGGAGGGGTGCTGTTATTGGTGTTGTTATGGATGTTGTTGGCTGTTGAACTTGAGTGAGTATTGTAGAAATTGGTGTTGGCAGTGCTAAGGTGTTTTGTAAAGTAGGAAGGTTTCCGATAAGCATAACATCTTTTCCTGATTTAAGAAGATACGCAAAAACAAACTGGTTGTTTGCATTGAGCCAAACTTTGTTTAAGCCATCTGCAATAGGCTGCGTTGTGCTTATAGTGATTGTTTGTTGCGTACATTGGGGTTGTATTTCTTTAGCTAATTTGATTATCAAGTTCGTCTTTTTTAAATCATAAGATGAAGCATCTAGGTTTGGGAAAACAAAGACCACTTTATTAGCATTCTGCTTTAAAACAGAGAATACGTTTTTGAAAGTAATTTCTTGTCCTTGAAACAGAACTTTTTCTTTTGTTAAATGATAGCTAAACAAGCCTGTTATGTTCGCTGCAGAGAAAAATATGCCGATCATTATTAAAGCTATAATAGTAGAAAGAATGATTGAAGTTTTATCTGGCATTTTCTGCACCTCTTTTTCGGGAACGATGGAAGAAACATATTTAAACTTTTTGTGTATATTTTCATGCATGATAGAACACTATTCCTTTGGTGAGTTTGTAGTTGATGGAAAAAGGTTTGAAAGCAATATCATTCTTCTCGGCAGAACAGTTAAACCAGCAAGATATTTACCTGGACATGACCTCACACTAGAGGATATTAAGCCGCTTGTTGATTTTAAACCAGAAGTTATTATAATCGGAACCGGAGCATATGGTGTAATAAAAGTTAAAGATGAAATTAAACGATGTGTTGAAGAAAGAGGGATTAAGTTAATAATAGCGGAAACAAAGAAAGCATGTGATAAATATAATGAACTTCTAGCAAAAGGAGTTAAGGTTGCTGCTTTTTTGCATAATACTTGTTAAAAATGTTGTTATATAAAGGACAACAAGCGTTTTTATACCTCGCTGAAATTCTTTAGCACATGTTTGCTATTGTTGGGCGCGGAAAGCCTAAGGAAACTGTTCCTCTTATTTTTAAGCTTTCAGGTTCACCCGACTCTGAATTCACCTTGTGTGATTTGATAAATTCTATATTCAATGATAAAGTAAGAAATTATATAGGAATGGTGTGCAAGCACGGCTGGAATTATATACGAGCTTATGATCATATTAAAGAAGAGGTTAAACAGGGCAAAAAAGATTTCGGGCATTTTTTTGCAACGCTTATTAATTGTATCGGCGGGATCTATGCATTTTATTATAATTCCCTACTAAATCGAATGGATGCCGAACTTGACGCTTATTTTAAACAATTTATGGGAACTCTTTCGGTATGGGTATGTGATAAAAAGAATGGAAGAATGTTAAAAACAGGCGATGCAGATGAAATTGTCGACTTGAATATGCCGCTAAAAAGCTATGTTTGCGAAATTCCGGTTGAAAAGGGCAATAATAGGTCTGTGGTTGGAATAGAGTTATGGATGGACTATAGAACAAATCAAACTTCTCCTGGATTAAAGGAATTAAAAGATGCTGAGAAGGTATTAGAAAAAGCACTTAACGAAGTATACTCGGATTCTAAGGAAATTTGGAAGCGCTGGATTGAATCTTTGCATGATAGAATAAATGAACATCGTACTCAAGCTTATCGGCTTAATGTTGATAGAAAAATAACTGTGGAAAAATTAAAAGAAAGTCGGGGAGGGCGACGAGTTATAGAAAATAAAAGAGTATCGATAAAAGAATTTCTATGCAGAGAATATTCAAATTTATTGTTTGTAATAGACAAAATGAAAGATAGTTGGGTCGGCGATGAAATCAACAAATACTTAAGCTATATGCAACGGCAGGTTCGTAATTTTAAGGAATGGCCATTTGAATACGAAAAAAAGTTGAAAGAACATATTCAAATGTATATGACGGACGCTGGAGAACTTTTAAGGGCGCTTGAATGGAAAGATTTTATTCATCGTGCTTGTTACGATAATGCAACGTTTATCTATGTCTTCGACCTTGAAAAAGTTGGTTCTTTTTGTTGAATTTTGTTGTAAAATCTGTTGTCATTAATGCTACATCAAGAATTTTTATACCAAATTACACATAAATAATAATAGGTGAGCAAAAATGGGGGTGCTGAGAAAGATTCTTTTGGTTGCCGCTTTAGTTGGAGTTACTGCTTATGCAACTTATCGTTATAGGGATTGGATTAGCAGAGAGGTCGAGCCAAGAATTGAATACGTTGTGAACAGCGTTAAGAAGACATTTGAGAAAAATTTCTCTGAGTATTACAAGCGGATTAAAAATGAGTAAAAGCCTAGAAAATTTGGTTAAAGAACAGAAAGTTGGTGGATGGACAAGGTTAAAGGATTTTTTCAAATCTCGCTTTTTGCCAATGATGCTAATGGCTGCTATAAGCTATTTTGCTTTTGGTGGTGGAAGAAAAAGGATTGTCGGAGCGCTTGGATTTTCTGATGACAAGAATTATTTCATCATCAGAGTGAAAGATGGAAAAGTGTACATGAAAACAGAGTACGGTGAAAGAAGTTTAGCATTTTCATGCGATGAAGATATTCCTTATTTGGTTAAAGTAAGACAAGAAATCAGCAAAGCATTACCCGGAAAAGTCCTCGTGCAGGAAATTAACAGAGAACTTAGTAGGATGCCTCCAGAGTATTTTGATCCAAAAATTGTTGCGAAGCTAACCAAATATGCGGCTGATAATAATCTTTTCAACGACATTGGTAATGCGTACTTAGCAAAGAAGTTTTCTGAAAATCTGAAATCTGATAGGTGATCTAAAATGGGATGGGGAAAAAAGATCTTGCTAGTTGGAGGACTCTTGACTGGCTTGTGGATTTACTCAGGCTTAAGGCCTGAAAAAGAAGTAAGGATACTGTATGAAAGAATACAGTTCGAGAAACCTGTTCAAAAAGCAAGAGAAGGTTATGTCTCTGCTAAGGATGTTCAGTTTGAAAGATATCTTACACCAAAAGGAGAAGTTATTGAAATCAGGGACTTAAGAACTGGAAAGAATTATGCATTAACTGATGATGATGGAGAACTAACAATAACTGGACTTGGTGAGGAGATAGTAAGGAAAGTTGATGATATTACTGATAAACTGTTTGGAAAAACCGATGTTGATTCTAAATTATTAGAAAAGAAGGTTAGCGTTTCTCAACAAGCCGAGGAAAAAGTTGTTTCAGATTATAAAAATTGGTTGAGGAGGTGAAAAAAATGTCACCACAAGAATTTTTAGAGGACATTGTTAAAAGAGCAAATGCCCCTAAGGAAAAATTTCGTCAGAGGTTAAAGGTTTTGAAAAACGTCTGTGAAAAAAAAGGAATAGACTGGAGAGAGATCGTTGGAGAGGATTATACAAGCAAAAAACCTGGAGTTCTGAAGAGAGCGGTAACGGCTGTTAGCCTTGTTGCTGTGGGTGCTGTTGCTGGAGCGGTTTACCATAAGGAGATCTATTACTGTGTAACAAAAGCTTGCGAATACATTTCAAATCTATTTAGGGGGTGATAAAATGCAAACGCAATATACCCAAAGCCGAGGCGAAGATTATGCCTCTTCTGAGCTTGGAAAAGCGATCGTAAGCAGAGGGAGGATACCCGAGCTTGAGGCAAAGCTATTCAATGACGAGGATGCAAAGATCGAAGAATATGAGAAGCTTGAGGCCGAACTGGAGCATGCAGATAAGCAGTTAAAGAAACTCGCATTGGAAAACCTGACTGGATTGAAAGGATTCTTTTATGAAGTGCTCGACAAACTTGGCATTTATTCTGTCGATAAGTTGCTTGAGAGAAGAGGTAGAGAACTACTCGCAATGAAAAGCAGGTTAGAAGTTCTCGTAAAAAGCTATGAGCGCGAAAGAAGGCGTTTGGACGAAGAATTCAAGGATGTAAGGGATAAGTTTGTAGCAGCGAGAAACTTACTGCACGACTATGATGTGCTGCTGGAAGAATTAGAGGAAGAAGTGGAGAAGATGAGGAGGGACTACATCAGTCTCGTAAGCAAAAAACGAGGTCAGGAAAATGGACAAGAGCGAGAGAAAGAGAGGATGGATGATGCGGATATAGCACAGATTAAATATGATTTAGAAGACCAGATTGCAAAGATTGGGAGTGATATAGAAAATTACAAAGAAAAGAAAGAAAGCGTTTGTGCAAGGATTGTTGAATATAGTGAAGCATTAAGGGTTTATAGAAGGAGAAGAGAGGTTCTTAACATCATAAAGAGTAAACTATACGAAAGGATAAACGGATTGAGGATATTGTACGAGAGGCTAAGGCTGATCGTGAGGAATGGCAATACGAATCTTAGAAACGCTATTGCTGAGTTGAAGATGTCCGAGGGATTGGTAAGAACTTACGTAGATATTGCTGACAAAGCAGAAGAGGTTGAAACGAGATTTGTTGAAGCTCTTAGCAAATTGGATGTAAGCACTTCGCCTGGCTCGTCCACTAAAGTGGAGAAAGCTTCATACAAAAGACAGAGTGCAATGGAAGAGAGAGCAAGGAAGATAATCGAAGCCGAAGAGGATGGTTTCTTAAGGTTGACCTAATCTTTTTTTCTTCTTTTTCAAAATGGAAATAAACCTCGACGATAAAATAGAAATTCAAACCATTCTAGTTGAGAGGAGAGTTTTGAAGGATCCTTTGGTCGGATTTTATGACAGGTTAGACAAAGCAAAAGAACAGACAAAGGGGATAAACAGCTTTAAGCAGTTTCTTGGTGTTTATGAATGCATAAGAAGAGAATTTCCAGAAGATGCTGCAACACGGGCTTTTGGTGTTTATTGCGGTGCCTTATCCGGGCTTTATTTGTTAAACGGCGCTGCTGGAAAATTTGACAAGCGCAGTCTTGTGAATTTTGATCTTAATTTCGATAGAGAGGACTATTTTTTCGTTAGAGATTTGGTAAATTCTTATCTTAACATTGCAGAAAGAACAACACGGAGGGATATTAACAGAGTGACTGGTATTTACCTTGTTTCTGTAGGAAAGAAGAGCAAGGATTTTCTTGAAAACAGGGTTGATGGCCTTTCTCGGTTCGGAGATTTGAAAGTAGTTATTGGAAATTATGCTATAAAAGGTATTGAAAACGATTTTGAAAAGTGGATCTATAAACATGATTCGCGGCATAGCCAAGAGCAAATAATTCGTGAAAGCAAGCCAGTCGCTGTTGAGAAGATAAGTTTTGATGAAATTGGAGGAAATAAAAAAGCAAAGAAGGAAGCGAAGAGGTTAGTTGATATGATTAAAGATCCTGCTGTTTTAGAGCTGTTCGGCATTACATTACCAAGAGGAATTTTATTCTATGGTCCGCCTGGAACAGGAAAAACATTACTGGCAAAAGCTATTGCAAGCGAAGCTGGCCTGCCATTTTATGAGATTTCCTGCAATTCTGTTTTAAGCAAATATGTTGGGGAAAGCGAGCAAAGGTTGACTGCTATGTTATCGAATAAAAATTGTATTTATTTTCTTGATGAGTTTGATTCGCTCGGCAGAAACAGAGAGGATGAGAATGTTCATCAAGTTTATAGAAACCTTGTTAATATTCTGGCAACTATAATGGACGGAATAAGCACAGATAATACCGACAAAAGGATTTTCATTGCAAGTGTTAATGACTTGGATGCTGTAGACAGGAAATTGCGCAGGAGCGGAAGGTTTGATAAGGTGATAAGATTCTATGTTCCTGACAGAGAGGACTTAAAGGAGATTTTTCAAATCCATATGCAAAAAGTACAGGGTAGGGCAAGAATAGATAATTTGTTTGGGCAGGTTGATTTAGATGCTGTTGTTGATTTTGCTTTCAGAAAAACAAAGCAACTGCAGGAAAGATTTGGTGAGGATGCTGGAATTGTTGGTGCCGATGTTGCTGAAATAATAAAGAGGGTTCTCGAGGATAAGGTTGAGATTTACAGGGCTACTGGAAAGATTGAACTCCCGAAGAATGAAGATTTCTTCAGAAAAATAGAGAATTACGAATTTGATGCTAAACTCGGAAGCGGAAAATCTAACGGAGGTGAAAGAAAATGTACGATCTCATCCCTAACCCTGAAGAATTTGATTCAAAAAAGGGAAGGGAACTCGCAAAAAGATTCCTTGAGCAATACGTAGATAGAAGAAAAGTTCCATTGGTAGCGAGGCAGAAATCAAATGGATATCCTTCGCTGCTCGAGTATTTAGCTTATCATGCGCAGGATTGCAAGTATGTTAATCTGAACGGATACAGAAAAAAAGTTGATGCTGTTGTTGGGCAGGAAAAGACATTGTTTAAGTTGTTGCTTGCTGCAATACAGCCGAAGAGCTTTTGCTTGGAAGGACCTGCTGGAAGCGGAAAAACATTGATGATGTATTCTTTGCTTAGCTTATTGCCGAGCGAGGATGTCTATCTTTTTGAGATGAGTACTGATACCGTGCTGTTTTTGCATGCTGAGGAGATTAATAAAAGAAAGATACTGTTTATTCCTGAGTATCAAAAAGTTATTGGAAATGGTGGAAGAAAAACCCAAGAAGCATTAAAGGCTTTGCTCGAAGGAAGACCAGCTATTCACAGAGAGCGCAGGGGAAAGAATGTAATCGAATACAGGATTGAACCGATTTACGTTTTTACTGCTATTGCCAGCGAGAACAGACTTAAAAACGAAGTTGATAGGGATAAGGAAGATAGAAGAAGATATGCCCTGATTAAGGTAGATGCCAGTCCTGAACAGATGAAAAAGGTTTCTATGTTCAAGGCTAAAAAAAGATTTGATAGGCGAAGAAACTATTTAAGCGAAGAGATAATTGAAGCTCTTGAACGGCATATAGCAAGATTGATGAATATGCAGTTCGAAGTGTTTGATCCTTTTGCAGAATACATTGCAAGACAAATTCCTGACGTAAGTTCTGCTGCCTGTTACATAGATGAGTACTTTGATTTTGTGGCTGCATGTGCTAAGTATCACTTTCTTGATAGAAGAATCGAATGCGATGGTAGGAAGTATTTATTTACAAATCTGCAGGACCATTTCCTTGTTTGGTGGGCTTACAGGGATGATTTCTTTGATGCATTGAGTTTGCTTGAAGGCAAGGAAATAAGAGCGCCAAAGATAAACTGGGAAGAATGCTGGAGATTTGGAATTGAGAATATGAAAAGAGCTTTTCCTTATGGTGTTGTTGATGAATGGATAAAAAAGCAATTGAGGTGCGGAAAGGTTGTTGCGCCAGACTTAGAAAATAAAAGTGATTTTGTGATTGTGGATTATGC
>CAZFJK010000018.1:0-14411 GCA_964519225.1 uncultured Methanosarcinales archaeon
GACCGAGCTTGCAGACATAGCTTATTACACGCGAGATGATCGTGAAGCTGTTGTGGAAGCCGCAAAAACACTTAGGAAGTATGCTGGATTAGAAAGTGCTACGGAGATAGCAAGAGCTCTTTCAGTTGTAGCCTACAAAACAGGAGCGTCAATTGTTGTAAAAATTGCAAGAATATTGAGGAATAAGGAGGTGTTGGAAGCGATAAAAGCATATCAAGGATCTAAAAAGATTAATACAGTAGTTGAAACTATTGAAAATATGGTTTTTTCGGTGGGAACTTCTGAAGCTATTTTAGAGGTTGCAAAGACGTTTAGGGAATATGCTAATGCTGGGTTAGAAGATGTTATTGAAGAGATAGCAAAAGCTATAGGCCCTTTTGGAATAAGAACCAGGGCTATCGCGGAAGTCGCGGAAATATTGAGAAATAAAAAGGTGCTGGAAACGATAAAAGCATATCAAGGATCAGAGATGATTAGTACAATATCCGAGGTTATTGGAAATACAGCTAGGCGAACAAGATCCCTTAAAATTGTTAGGAGGGTAGCAAAAATAATCAAGTGTTATAGGAAAGCAGAGAAAGCTAAAGTGGCGAAAATCACGGATCGGATAGAAGAGCTTATCAAAGACGCTGAAAATCTGCTCGAAGGATACAGGGGATTAGAAGAAAACTTCTACTTAAAACCTTAGCAAAATTAATATAACATAAATTTCTTTTATGTTCTGACAAAATGAAAATAAAAGCTGGTGATGAAATGAGGGGTTTTGCTATTCAAAGAGTATTCTTGGTTTTCAGCTGACTCCTTGCCAAGCTATCTACCTAAAGAATTGAAAACTTTGTTAGGAGAAAAAAGCAGAGTTAGTCGGTCTGGAGAGAAAATTAAGTAAATAGTAATTTATACAAAATTTAATAAACATCATCTATTTTCTAAATTTTAAATGCCGCGCAGGAAAGTTGAGCCCGGTGATGAAGTAGAAATTGTATTAAAAGACGGAACTCGATACAAGGGTATTTTAATGCCTAGACCTGCTTTATATAAAGATGATCATGTTGTTCTAAAACTTCCAAACGGATATAACATTGGAATAGAGAAGAAGAAGGTTGAAGAAATAAAACTCGTTAAAAGATATGAGGAAAAAAAAGCAAAAAAGGAAAAACCAAAGAAAAATCCTTCTTTGCCGAACGTTCTGTTGATAAGCTGCGGCGGAACAATAAGCTCGAGAGTTGATTACAGAACAGGAGCTGTGCATGCCGATTATACAGCTGAAGATTTTATCGCAATGTGTCCTGAACTAGCTAAAATAGCTAACATAGACGCAAAGCAATTAATGCAAGTGATGAGCGAAGATATGAATCATGAAGATTGGATAAAAATTGCCGGGGCTGTTTTTGATGCATTGCAGCACTATGATGGCGTTGTTATAACTCAAGGAACTGATACTTTGCATTACACAACTGCTGCGCTTTCTTTTTTCCTTAGGGACATTGGAAAGCCCGTCATTGTTACTGGTGCGCAAAGAAGTATCGACAGGCCAAGCAGTGATGCTTTCATGAACTTGGTTTGTTCAGTCATTGCTGCAAAAAGCGACATTGCAGGAGTTTATTGCTGTATGCATGGAACAATAAACGACGATTTTTGTTATTTGCTTAGGGGAACAAAGGTTAGAAAGATGCATACGAGCAGAAGAGACGCTTTCAGGCCTGTCAATGATTTGCCGATAGCAAAAGTTTTTCCTAGCGGCAAATTAGAATTCATTCAAAGTTGTCCAAAAAGAACAAATAGCATTGGAAAACTCGAAGCTTTCTTCGAGCCGAAAGTTGCACTTGTTTATGTTTATCCTGGAATAGATCCTGAGGTAATCTCTTTTTACAGGAAGAAACGCTACAAAGGATTGATTCTTGCTGCGACTGCTTTAGGACATGTTCCGACGAACAAGAAAGGGTTTAGTTTAATTCCTGAATTAAGGAAAGCAATAGCTGATGGAATGATTGTTGTGATTGCGAGTCAAACACTTTACGGAAGGGTTCATCCCTATGTTTATGCTAATTTAAGAAAGCTTTCAATGGATTTGGGTTGCGTGTTTGCAAGTGATATGTTGCCAGAAGTTGCCTACATTAAACTTGGATGGTTGCTCGGAAAGTATAGAGATAAAGAAAAAATAAAGGAATTGATGCAGCATAATTTTGCTGGAGAAATAAACGATAGGCATCTTCCAGATATGTTTTTATTTTAATTTTTAAATGAAGTTAGTAGATTTACTTAATAAGATACGTTGGGATGAACGCGAAAATGAAGAGAACTATGAAGTTTGGATTTATGACAGGATTGCTAAAAAGGAAAAGAAGATTGCTTTTAAAATGATAGCAAACATTGGAAAGCGCTTTATGGAGCTAATTGATGGAACTGAAATTCCGTTGCATAGGATAAGAAAAGTTGTTAAGCGAGGTGAGGTTATTTGGGAAAAGAAAAGATAGATTACGCTAAGCTAGGTTTCAAATGCGGTCTGGAAATACACCAACAGCTGGAAGGAAAAAAGCTTTTTTGCCAGTGCAGTACTGCCAATGTTCAGCTTAAGCCAGACATCTTCGCCGAAAGAAAGCTGAGAGCTGTTGTTGGTGAAACAGGAATTGTTGATAAGGCAGCTGCTTTTGAGGCTGCGAAAGGAAAATTGTTTTTATACAGAGCGCATAGTTCTGATTGCTGCTTAGTTGAGCTTGATGAAGAGCCACCACATCCAATAAACCAGGATGCTGTGAAAACAGCTGTGGTCATAGCAAGATTGTTGAATGCAAATGTAATTGATGAAATTCAAGTTATGAGGAAGATAGTTATAGATGGAAGCAATGTTACAGGATTTCAGAGAACAGCACTCGTTGCGCTTAACGGCTGGATTGAAACAAGTAAAGGTAAGGTTAGCATTCCTACAATTTGCCTTGAAGAAGAAGCCGCTCAGAAAATTGAAGAAAGCGAAAAAACAACCACATACAAGCTTGATAGGCTTGGAATTCCTTTGATAGAGATAGCAACAGGTCCTGAAATCAAAGATCCTGAGCATGCTCGGGAAGTTGCTGAAAAGATAGGTTTGATTCTGAGAAGTGTAAAAGGCGTTAAAAGAGGCATAGGAACTATAAGACAGGATGTAAATCTTTCTATAAAAGGCAGAGCAAGGGTCGAGATAAAGGGATTTCAAGATTTGGAAAGCATACCTAAGATTATAGAATATGAAGTCAAAAGACTGCTTTCTTTGAAAGAAAAAAATGAACCAGAAGTAAGAAAGGCAAATCCCGATGGAACAACCTCTTTTCTAAGGCCGATGCCAGGCGCAGCAAGGCTTTATCCTGAAACTGACATTCCTCCATTCAAGGTTGATTTTAAGGTTGAGCTGCCTGAGTTGATAGAGGAGAAAATAAAGAAGTATGAAAAACTTGGATTAGATAAAGACTTGGCAAAAGCTATTGCTAAGTCTGAAAAAAGTGAATTGTTTGATGCTGCTTTAGAAAAAACAAAGTTAAAACCTAGTTTTGTTGCTGAAGTTATATTTTCCAAGCCGAAAGAATTGCAGAGGGAAGGTGTTGCAGTTGATCGTATTGCAGATAATGTTTTTCTTGAATTGCTTTCATATCTTGAAAAAGAGAGAATAGCCAAAGAAAGCGTTGAAGAAATTTTACGAGAGGCTGCTTCAAAAGGCAAAGTTAATTTTGAGAGGTATTTTGTTTTATCTGATGTTGAGTTGAAAAAACGGCTTAAAGATCTTATTAAAGCATATCCTGGATTACCCTTTAAAGCGTTGATAGGAAAAGCAATGCAAAAGCTTAGAGGAAAAGCAAGCGGAAGAAAAATAGCTGAGTTCCTTAAAGAACTTCTAAAAAGATAACGAGCCCGCGGGGATTTGAACCCCGGATCCCCGGCTTAGGAGGCCGGTGCCTTATCCAGACTAGGCTACGGGCTCAAAGCTTTTGCTCAAAGAAAAAGTTTTTAATCGATTTAAATTATTTTCTTTTATGCCGCGGTCGCATAACCTGGTATTGCGCTGGCCTTGAGAGCCAGTGCCCTTCGGGGCGTGTGGGTTCGAATCCCACCCGCGGCGTTATCTTACCTCTATGCCGCCTAAACGTTTGAACATGCTCAAGCCAAATCTGAGTTTTTCTTTGCTGTGCGCATAAAGTGTAAAGATTGGTTCGCCTTTTAAAACAGATTCGCCTTCATGCTTATAGAGAAACATGCCTGCATCTTTGTCTTTGGGTGCGCCTGCTGCTCTTGTTGTTTTTCTAACGGAGATGCAATCGATATTTGCTACATAGCCTGTCTTTGGCGCTCTGTAAGTATATTTAAATGGTCCTGGAACAAGATCTTCTGGTTTTATGTTTGGGTCGCCTCCTTGAGCTTCTATGATTTCTTTCATTTTTTTATATGCCTCTCCTGACTTAAGAATATTGATTACTTTCCTACGAGCTTTTTTTACACCGACCATTTCAAGAAGTAAAGTAGCCATTCTAACTACTTTTCGTTCCAAATCAAGAGGTCTTCGTGGATCACGCATTAAAGTCCAGAGTATTGTTTTTGCTTCTAAGACTGGACCGATTCCATTGCCGATTGGTTCCTTTCCATCGCTGAGCATTACTCTTATTTTCATACCTAGATTTTTTCCGACAAGTTTAAACTTTTTTTCCAGACGAAGAGCTCTTGTTCTGGTCTTGATCTTTGTTTCTTTCCCTAGAGGAATATCTATTAAGATATGTGTTGCACCAACGGCTGCCTTTTTGGCAAGTATTGAAGCGAGAAGCATTCCTTCAGGGTCAAGAGCTAAAGGATCGCGCAATCTGATCAATTTATCGTCAGCTGAAGCTAGTTCCATTGCTCCGCCCCAGACTATACATCCGTTTGTTTTTAGAACGACCTTTTTCATTTGTTCAAGTGTTAGAGCCACTGGCGCAAGGACTTCCATTGTGTCGGCTGTTCCTGCCGGGCTGGTTATACTTCTGCTGCTCGTTTTTGGTATGGTATAACCAGCAGCAGCAATGATTGGCACAACGAGCATTGATGTCCTGTTTCCAGGAACACCGCCAGTGCAATTATGAACACATATTGGTGCAGATCCTGCCATAAACTTGTTGAATCCATCAATTTTGAAATCATAAACATATTTTGAGTCTGATTTTATTTTTTTGATATTTTTTACTTCGAGTACAGACAAATGACCTGTAAGTAATTTCTTAACATCCTCGCTTTTGATATAATTCATTACGCTAAGCAATTTCTCTTTTGTCATAAATTTCTGTCTTTTCAGACATCTCCTGAATTCCCATCCAACATTTTTTGTTTCTATCTCTCCGCATTCCTTTATTGGTATAAGATTAATAAAAGCGACATTTGATTTCTTTCTTCCGCCGAACAAATTCCTCGCTTGGGTATAAATCGTATAAGCAGTAGCTGTCATATATTTTCCACCCGGAAATCTACGTTGGGACCCATTTTCAATAGAAAGTGTTGACGACATACCCAACATGGATAATAAGTATTGTAGCTCAATAGCAAGTTTTTTTGATATAGTAACATAAGCCGTTTCATATCCACGCCTTATATGTCCGTCGCACTTGAAAAGCGTTCTAAGAAATTCTAATTTCATTTCATCACTAACATCAAAAAGAAAAGAAGGTATGCTCTTTTCTAAAGCTTTTTTTCCAACTTTAAGAGCGTGAAGAATAGAAGACAGATTTTGACTATATATAGTAACTCTAACAGCAGTTTTATGTGGATAGTTAACTGTAGGTTTGATTTTGAATACTTTTTTAATACAGTATATCGCATCTTTAATCAAATCTTTCTCATGCGAACCGAAATTAAGAAAGACTCCTTGATAATTCGTAAATCCTTCTGCAATATAGTATCCGAGAAAACGCATAAATTCTGGAGTTATTTTAATTACGTTTTTGAATTGTTTGCCTCTTTTTTTGGTCTTTACATTTAGTTCGATCTCTTTTATAGGTTTATTGTTTTTTAAACCCGAAGGGACAATAACAAAATCACCTTTTTTTAAAGAATACGCGGGTATATTTTTTATCTTACCTTTTTTTAGAACAAAAATGGTATGATCGGGAGTAACTTTAATAGTTCTGTTTCCCCTTAAAGTAATGAGGTATAAATATCTAGGAGCGCGTGCCCTAAATACGCCAGAAACAGGTTTGAATTCGACTTCTCCAGCTTCATTGTAAGTTAGCGCACAAAGGCCATTCAAGTTTTTTGATGTAAATTCAGCTCCGTCTTTATAAACAATATCAGCAGGATCGCATTGTGCAAAAATACTATCTATTACTTCTCCTATTGATTTGACTTTAACACTACCGCTGTTTCTAATCATGACTGGAACATCCCCTGATAAACAATGCTTATCAAGAATAGGATATCTATCAAGTTTTAATTTTCCACCGTAATGGACTATTGCTTTTGTTAGGTTAACTGTTTCATCTAAAGTCATGCCTTTTGTATAACATGCACCAATAAAGTATGTGAGTTCAACTTGACTAAGTTTATCTTCAACTAATTCTTTTATTATTTCAAATATTTCTTTTCGCTTGAGTGGGATTCCGTCTAATTTTTTCCTGATGGTAAAGACTCCAGAAGGCTTTGGCCTTAAATCGATATCAACAATATCGCCGTCTTTAACATTTAGCTTTTTTAGAACTTCTTCAAATAAGCCTACATGCCCTTTTGGAACTGCCTTTTCAGTTTGAGCAATATCAACTATTGCTGTTGTTTCACGCTTTTTGAATTTTATTTTTATACGGTCCTCTGAAAATAAATCAAGCCTTCGAGCATCTTCCTCATTAAGCACAGCTATTAGTGTGCCGCCGGTTGCTATATCCATATCTTTTACAACGAGCTTCACTTTATTTACCTCTTTTTTCTTTTCGCGTTTCTCTGTACATTTTTATAAAGGTTATAATCAATGCAAGAATTAGTGGTCCTGCGATGATTCCTATCAAACCCATTAATCTTAATCCTCCGAATAAACCGATAACGACAAGCAAAGGATGTATCTTTGCCTTTTTTCCGACTAGCTTTGGTTTAAAGAACGTATCTATCGATGAAACTATTATGCCGCCAATCAAGATTATGATGGCAGAAAACATATTTCCGAATACTAGTTGGAGCAAGACAGCAGGTACCCAAATTATTGTAGGCCCAATTAGAGGGATAAATGCAAGTATTCCGATTACTGTTGCCCATAGAATTGGAGTTGAGATGTCTGCAATTTTAAAAGCAAGTGCAGAAATAATACCTTCTATTATCGCAACAAAAAGAAATCCCTTTATTATTGCTCTCGTGACTTCTTTTAGTTGATTAAATATCTTTTCTTCCTGTCTACTTTCCAACGGCGTTAATCGTCGAATTTTTGCGATGATTTCTTTCCCATCCCTTAGGAAAAAGAAAGATGTAAAGAAAATTAAAACGAGTTCGAGCAATTTTTGTGGTATGCTAAAAACAAGTTCGTATCCTGTTTTGGTTAAATAGTCTGTGATTTTTTTGAAAGTTTCAAAGATCACTGTTTTTGTTCCCGGTCTTTTTAACAATTCACAAAAAAATCCGTTTTTGCATTCTTCAAATTCACTATAAATAATCTGTTTAAATCTTAAGTACCCAACAGATGCCTCTTTAGCAAGCTGGTAGACCAGCATGGTTGCTGGCACAAGAATTATTATAATAATAAGCGCTGTAACTATTGCTGCTGCCAAATTTTTATGTTTGAGTTTTTTATAAAACCATTGGTATAATGGGTAGAATAAGTAAGATAAAACAGCACCTGCAATTAACGATGTGAGAAATGATTTAATGATCAAGAAGCCGATAACTGCAAAGAGAATTAAAAGTACTGCAATAAAAAGTCTTACGCCTCTTTTATTATCTGACATTAAGAATTGGAATTACAAGAAAGTATATAAAATTTTTTGATGGGCCCGCCCGGAATCGAACCGGGGACCTTCTCCGCGTCAGGGAGACGTCATAGCCACTAGACTACGGGCCCATTTGACATGCCTATCGCCCCACAGTCTATAGCGTTTTAATGTCTTTAAAAGGAGGAATTTATATATTTTTGGTTTATGAAGTTTGCTCCAAAAAGAAATAACCTTCTTTTAAGTATGGAAATATTTAAAATTTACATCTTTTTGGGTTGGGACGTATGTTTAATTTTTTAAAGAAACTTTTTAGGGGAAAGCATTCAGATATAATCAAGGTTGTTATTGAATTAGATCAAATCGATGATGAGTTGAATAAACATTACGAGAATATTGTAAGTAGGCTAGAGAAGAGGATTTCTAATCTAGAAAATCTTTTCTTAAACTACGTTAATTCTTTGGCAAAGATGGCGGAGCAGCTCAGAAATGCTGAGATAAAATTAAAAATCGATGAAAAAACCAAAGCTGTTGTTATTTCTCAGAGAGATAACTATTTGAAACATTTAAACTTGTTAATTGAGCTGTTGAAATCGATTAAGTTATCAAGTATCGATGAGTTCGCAAAAGGTATCTTTTTGGTTGAAGCTAAGCTTAATGCTTTTTTTAAAAGCGCGGTAAAAAGTAGGGAATTAGCTAAACATTTGTTTTTTGATGAAATTGAAAGCGTTGACAAAGCATTAAATTTTATACGGAGATTAATAGAAGACAGTAAAGCAGTCCTAGAAGAGAATAATATCTTGCTTTTTTATAAATTAAGAGAGAAACATGAAACATTCAAATCTGTTTCGACTAAGAGAAGAGAAGCTGCAGATTTGATTTTAGATGCAAAGAAAAAACTTGTTGAACTTGGACATGAAAAGGAATCACTTGAACATGAATTGGAAGCACTTAAACACGACCCAAAATTTAGTGAATTTGCTATCCTGCAAAAAGAAAATGACGAACTTGAATCTGCTATAGAAAGATTGAAATCGAGAACACTTGAATTGTTTTCTCCTATTCAAAGGCCGTTGAGGAAATTTTCAAGGATTGTTTCAGAAAAAGAGGATGTTAAGTTGATTGAGGCTTATCTAAGGGATCCTTTTGGTACTTTGATTGTTGATGAGAAGTTGAGAATTTTGAAATTGTTAGCTGATTTAAAGCGTTGTGTTTCTATGGATCAAATCGATTTAAAAGATAAAAAGAAGGAAACTGTTTTCAGCCATGTAGAGAAGATTAATTTTTCTGTGCTGAATTCAATTCTTGAAGATTATAAATCAATTTGTGAAAAAAAGATGCTGGTTAAAAAGAAACTTTACAATAATCAGATAACATTGAGAAAGAAAGAAATTCAATATCGGCTTGAATACCTAGATGCAAAAATAAGGGAAGAAAAGGAAAGATTGCTGCGTACTGAAGAAAGGAAAAAGCGGCTTGACGATGAGTTCTTTTCTTTGAAAAAAGAATTTGAAAATGGCTTAGGAAAATTTCTTGGCAAAGAAGTAACGATAAGTTTTTAAAAAAGAAAATCAAAGATTTTTCCAATAGCCCCGTGGTGTAGCGGTCAAGCATCCAGGCCTTTGGAGCCTGGGACGGCGGTTCGAATTAACCCTTTCCGCCTTCGGCGAAAGCGTTAATGGAAAGAGTGCACCTTCGGTGCAATAACCCTTTCCGCTACGTGCAATCGAGTTAACGGAAAAAGGAAAGGGAACGAAAATCCGCCCGGGGCTATTCCTGTCTTTTAAATGATCAATTCTGTTTTCAGAATAGCCTTGGTATAATCGCAAGTGTATGAAATGAAAAGTGTGTTCGAATATAAAAAGATTTAAGTAAAATGTTTTAATTGTTCTATGCGAGAGGTGAAAAATATGTTATCAAAAATGCCCACAAATCTCGAGAAAATAAAAAAAGAGGATTTGGACAAAGAGATACTGAGAATTGGAATAATAGCTGAATTGGATGCCATAAACCTTTATGAGCAAATGGCAGCCATGACTGAAAACGAAAACATTAGGAAAGTTCTTTTGGATATAGCAAAAGAGGAGAAAACACATGTAGGCGAGTTTCAAGCTTTACTATTAAAAGAGGATAAGGAACAAGAAAAAGAATTAGAAGAAGGTAAAAAAGAAATTGCTGAATTAACAGAGAATAGCGGATAAATGGCTAAAACTTCATACGAAAACTGGTTCAGTTTGATTTCAAATTCAAATTCGATATATTTATAAATAATAAATTTCCAAAACAAAAATACAAAAAGGCTTAAAGATTCTCACGCCGAGAGGCGTGATGATTGGTTGATTGTAAAATGGTAGGCGTGTTCGATGTTTACCCGAATGATTTGATTGAAAAGGTTGCTGAAGAACTGAAGAAAGTTCCAGAGATAAAGCCGCCAGAATGGACAAAGTTTGTTAAAACTGGCGTTCATAAAGAAAGGCCTCCGGCAGATCCTGATTGGTGGTATAAAAGGGTTGCTGCAATTCTAAGAACGATTTATGTCAGGGGCCCGATTGGAGTAAATAAGCTGAGGACAAAATACGGGGGCAGGAAGAGAAGGGGTCATAAAATGCCTCATCATAGGAAAGGTAGCGGTAGCGTGATAAGAAAGGCACTTCAACAACTTGAAAAAGCTGGATTGGTAGAGCAACCAAAAGACAAGTTGAAGAAAGGACGAATAATTACAGCAAAGGGAAAAAGTTTTCTTGACAAGATTGCTATAGGTCTTTTGAAGAAGCAAAAATAAAATGGCAAGGCATAAACCGACTGCGAAAAAAAGAAGGCTTGTAAAGAAAATGAAGCAAACGAGATGGGCACCATTTTGGACAGTGCTAAAAGTATATGGTCCTGGAAGAAGAGTTCATCCAGGAAGACACACTAGAATAAAAAGAAGTTGGCGTAGAACGAGAACTAAAGCTTAAAATGAGTTTTCCAATACCCTGGGATGAAAGATTCGTGGAGGAAAAAAGAAAAAAACTAGAGGAATTGCTATACTGCTTTAATCATACTGCTCAAAAAACTAGGATTTCAAGAAAAGCGTTCAGGGAATTATTAAGGAAAAACAATGTTCCGGAAGAGTTACAGCGATCGTTAGAGCGAGCTATATATGGACATTCTAAATATATCGGTCTTGATAGAGAAATCCCTATGGGAAGGGGCATTGAAGCGATTGATAAGTATTTTGAAACCAAATGTTGTTTAAGCTCTGCTGAAACAATAACATACTTCTGTTTAGGTTTGTTAGCTAGATTGGGAGCTGGTATTTGTAATATATTTAATGCTCTTTTACCGTCTAAATTGTACAAGGAGGAAAATGCCTGAAGAAAAAACGCTTGAAAGGATATATGTAGTTCCGCTTAGAAAAGAGTGGTTAAAAGTAGCTCATTATAGAAGGGCGGAAAAAGCAGTAAGAGCTGTGAGAGATTTTGTAGCTAGGCATATGAAGGTTGCACTAAAAGACGTTAAGCTTGGGAAATATTTGAACGAAGCCATTTGGCAACATGGCGCAAAGAGACCTCCTCACAAAATAAAAATCATTGTTAAAAAAGAAAAAGAAAAGGTTTTTGCGGAGCTTGAAGGTTATGAAAAATTGAAGGAAAAAGAAGAAAAGAAGTTGAAGAAAAAGAAAAAGGAAGGAAAGAAAGGGGTTGAAAAGGAGAAAGAAAAAGAAGAAATGAAAGTCAAACAAGAGGAAGGAAAGAAAGAACAAAAAGGAGAAAAAGCTGAAGAAGAGCAAAAAGAAGAAAAGACTGAGAAAGAAAAAGAGGAGGTAATTAAATCTAATTCTGATGAAAATAAAAGAACTGTTTGAAGATTTTATAGTGTATGAAGTTCCGTCGATTACAAAGCTTAAAGTGAGAGGAAGGTTTACTTATTTTGTTTTGATGAAAAAGGACTATACAACGATTTCTGCTTTAAAGCTTGTGTCAAAGAAGGTTAAAATTCCTCTGAAATATTTTGGATTTGCTGGAAATAAAGATAGACATGCGATAACATTTCAGCTTTGTTCTGTAAGGTTTGCAGGAGTACAAAGACTTAAGAATATATCCTTAAATGATATAAAAATTATTCCTGTAGGAAAAGATGATAAACCAATTAAACTTGGCGATTTAAAAGGAAACTATTTCAAGATTACTGTAAGAGACCTCGATAGAGAGATCAGAGTAGAAGAGAAGGATGTACCAAATTTTTTTGACGAGCAAAGATTTGGAAAAGAGGGGATTAACATCTGCATAGGAAAATTGCTTGTCAAAAAACAATTTTGTGATGCTGCGTCGCTGATAAAAAATAAAGAGCTTGCAAAACACCTAGAGAAGTATCCCAAAGATTGCATTGGTGCATTGAGAAAAATTCCATATCAGCTCTTAAAGTTATATGTTCATGCTTATCAAAGCTGGTTATGGAATGAATGTGCAAGAAGGGTAATAGAAAAAGGCACAGAAATGGATATCATGGTGCCTATTATTGGTTTTGGCATTGAGCTAGAAAGATATCCTGATTTAATAAAGAAGGTTGTGAAAAAACGGATGAAAGAAGATAGCATAACTATGAGGGATTTTGTTTTTCACCAAATTCCTGAATTGAGCGCAAGCGGCAATGACAGAAAGTTGTTTGTTAGACCAAAGATAATTAGCTATAAATATGCGGCTGATGAGTTGCATAAAGGAAAGAAAAAACTGACGATTAAATTTTTTCTTCCAAAAGGAAGCTACGCAACAAATGTTATTAAATTTCTCCTCGAATAATTTTTAGTATTTGTTTACTCGCCCTTTTAGATGCAGTAAATCCATTTTCTGTGCTTATGTTAATTACTCTATCGTCATAGTATTCAAGTACTGGCTCTGTCTGTTTTTTATAAACTTCCAATCTTTCGCGAATTGCCTCTGGTTTATCGTCTTCACGCTGGATTAGAGCAGTACCACACTGGTCGCATATCCCTGGCGTCTTAGGCGGCATAGAAATCAGATTGTAGATTGCACCACATTTTGGACAAATTCTTCTATTGCTTAATCTTCTTATGATTTCATCTTCGGATAAAACAAAATTAAAAATATAATCTATTTTGAACGTCCTGTCAAGGGTTTTTGCTTGTTCGACATTTCGTGGATAACCATCGAGAATAAATCCGTTTTTGCAGTCGGGCTTTTCTATTCTTCGTTTCAGCACTTCAAGCACAAGGTCGTCTGGAACAAGTTCGCCTCGATCCATGTATGCCTTTGCTTTAATGCCAAGGTCTGTTTTATTCTTGACTTCTTCTCTTAGCAAATCGCCGGTTGAGATGTGTGGAATTCCTAATTCTTTTTTAACTATAGAGGCTATAGTTCCTTTTCCGCTTCCTGGAGGACCAAAAAAGACTATTATCATTTTTTAGCCGAGATATGCCAATTCTTCTTTAAGTTCTGTTTCTTTTGTCCAGCTTTTTGCTGATTTTTCAATGATCCATGTGCTTTCTTTTTTAATAGTTTTCCATTTTTGCCAAACGAGTTTTATATAGTCAGCTGTTTTTCGGTCAGTTTCATCTATTGCGGTTAGCATGTTCTGGCGTAATAAGTAAAGAATAGTTCTGAACAAAGAGTAGATTTTTTCTCTTTCTTTGTCTGTGAATGTGCGTGATTCGTGCATATCGATGAAATCTGCTTCTGGGAACAAGATTTGTTTTAGAAATTTTGACAGTGCTGAAAGTTTGTCATAGATTTTTCTTCTAACTTCACGAAGAAAAAAATGTTCGTTCTCTATTGTGCTAAGTTCAAATTCGTTATTTATCGCATTAAACTCTGGAAGATTGTACTTCTGTTTAAGGTGTTGATAAATTTTTTTAGCATCCATTTTATAATTTTTCTAAATATACTTCAACTGGCTTTAGGGCTATAGTTGACCAATCCTCCATATCTGCGTTTTCATGAATGTATTTTAGTTCGTCTATAGTAGCCATTTCGCTGAAATGTATTTCCTTTCCTTTTGGGGTTATATCTTTTTCGGTTTCAGCTATGTAAAGCAAACCGAAATGAACACTGCTAACAGGTGTTTTATCATAATTTATATAACCGATTAGTTTCAGGTTAAAGTTGCTCGTGCCGAGTTCTTCTTCTAGTTCCCTACGTACGCTTGCTTCGATCGGATTTGCCTCATTTGATTCTTTATCCTGTAAATCAACATGGCCACCAAAGCCAAAAGAGAATTTGCCCCTTAAACGAGCTTCTGCAACGTTTTCTTTCTTTTTGCTTCTCTGATATAGCAAAACTTTTTTTGTATGAGGGTTAAGAACAACAACATAGCCAATTGGTTGCTTGTATTCTGGTTTTGTTTCCATCAAATCGCGTTCATGCCACTCCTGATTTTGAAGAATTCTTTTAATGAAATCTGTTTCTTCGCTGTGCTCTTTAAATCCCTCAAAATAAGAGTTGTTGGAAAACAAGATTTCTCTTCTTACAACCATTATTTTTCTTTTCATTTTTATGACCTCTTTAAAAAAGCCTCCGGTGG
>CAZFJK010000019.1:0-14305 GCA_964519225.1 uncultured Methanosarcinales archaeon
AGAGGATTGCACAGGCAGAATACAAGGCAAGTGATGGTAGAAGTTGAAGGTATTGATAGCAAGGATAAAGCTGCGAAGCTTGTCGGAAAGAAAGTTATTTGGAAAACACCGACTGGAAAAGAGATCGTTGGTGAAATTAGAGCTCCTCATGGAAATAAAGGCAGGGTTAGAGTTCTTTTTGAAAAAGGACTGCCTGGTCAGGCTATAGGGAATAAGGTGGAGATAAAATAAATTTTAGAAAGAAAGAACAAGAAAATTTCTAAGGACACTTAAACGGTCCTGGGATAACGCCTTTGTACATTAAAATGATTAATATTGCTCCTAATGCAAAGCCGATTAAAAAGCCCATGAAAGCCGGACCTGCGCACATAAAAAATTGTCCTAGTTTTCCTTTCATTGAACATCACCTCTTTTTCGATAAGAAAAAAGGTAGAGTATAAAAAATTTCCTTTTAAACAGATAGGCAAAGATAGGCACCATGTTAGGGATTAGCTTAATCAGGCTTTTCTTTGCTTTATTTTTCTTTGCTTTATCCTTTTTATCTTATAAGAACTTCTTTGAAATATGGCTTTGCAATAGCTGTAAATTCTGTAAGTTTTTCTTTAGATAAAGGCTTTTCGTTTAAAAACTTGGTGCCAACTAGCTTTTCTCTTGGAATAAATGGTTGCAGACAATATCTTTTTGCATTGCCGATGAATTCGCATATTGCTTTTATGTCTGATTTTGTGAAGCACGGTAGAACAGTAGTCCTGAATTCATAATCAATACGCGACTGCTTAATCAATTCGATAGATTGTTTGATGATTTTTGGATCTGCTGATGATGTTTTGCACAAATCAAGATATTTTTCAGGAGGGGCTTTTACGTCCATAGCTATATAGTCTATCATACCAGAATTAATTGCGTTCTTTAGTTCTTTTGGCAAAGAACCATTTGTATCGAGCTTTACCCGAAAGCCAAGGGATTTTATTTTTCTTGCAAATTCTATCAAGTCTCGCTGAAGCAATGGCTCGCCGCCAGTGATGCAAACACCATCGATCCATTCGCGCTTTGATTTTAGGAAATTAAAGATTTCATCTTCGGAAATTGTTGGCAATGATTCTGGTTCAAGCACAAGTTGCCAGTTATGGCAGAACTCGCATCGAAAATTACATCCTGGAGTAAAGACAACACTAACACAATATGGTGGCCAATCTACAAGTGATGTTTGTTCAAAGCCCTTTATGAGAATTTTATCTCACCTTTGATTTAGTTCGCGCAGTGAAGCATGTTCTGTTATTCTCTTAACTTCACCGAGTGAATTTGCTGCATTGATTAGGTTTTCTTTATCGTCGAAAAAGAGAACAACAGGGATGCATACGCTTCCATCAGGATTGTGCTTTATCTGCTCTTTTATTTTATTGTATATTCTCTTGAACTCGTCCATGCCTTCAATAGTTGCGATGTTGTAAAGCTTGTATGGAATGTTTTTCTCATCGAAGTAGCGCTTGATATCTATGCATTTATCGCAGCTTGGCATAACGAAAAGGATTGTTTTTTTCATTTTAGGCTGGTGTTTTTGCTATTGCTTTTTCGATCTTGCTTGGAAAACCTTCTTTCAGAAGCGGTTTGTAATCAAATGTTTTTCTAAACTTGAATTCTTCTTGCTTTCCTGCATTCCAGTTCTGCACAGGTCTGAAATAACCAACAATTCTGCTGTAAACTTCTGTTGGTTTTCCGCAGCGAGGACACTGCCAATGTTCGCCGCGTAAATATCCGTGAACTTTGCAGATTGAAAATGTCGGCGTAATGCTGAAATAAGGCAGTCTAGTGTTATATGCAATTTTTTTAACTAAGCGTTTGCATGATTCACCACTTTCAACCCTTTCGCCAAGGAATGTATGGAAGATTGTTCCTCCTGTGTAAAGTGGCTGAATATCGTTTTGATGGTCTAATGCAAAGAGAAGATCTTTTGTTTTATCAACTGGAAGCTGCGTACTGTTTGTCAGGAATGGAGTTTTATCGCCTGAAACAATTATATCTTTGTACATCTTTTTATCGAGCATTGCAAGCCTGAAGGCTGCGCTTTCTGCAGGGGTTGCTTCAAGGTTATAGAGGTTTCCTGTTTCTTGTTGGAATTCGAGTATTTTCTCACGCATGAATTTTAACACAGTTATTGTGAAGCGCTTACTTCCTTGAGTTGATATATCTTCACCGCGGAAATTGAGGCATGCTTCGTTCATTCCGACTAAGCCAATAGTGCTAAAATGATTTCTAAATGTTCCAAGATAAACTTTTGTATAAGGCATTAAACCGCGCTGAAGATTCTGCTCAATTATTTTTCTTTTTATTTCGAGGCTATCTTTTGCAAGAATCATATACTGTTCAAGTTTTTCAAAAAATTCAGATTCTGATTTTGCTTCATAGCCGATTCTGTTCATATTGATTGTAACAACACCGATGCTGCCAGTGCTGTCGCCCATGCTCCACATACCGCCTGGCCTGTTCATTAATTGCGTTAGGTCCATGTTTAAGCGACAGCAATTATGCGTGATCGTACCTAAAGAATGGACAAAGAGATGGTTTTTTTCAAGTTCTATGTCATAAAAAGTTATTGGTTCTTCTAAAAATTCAATTTCTATATTTTCTACCTGGACTGTAGCAGCATCTCCATTAAGAATTTTCAATGCTGTTTCTGTAAAGCCACCAAAGCGCTTTAGCATATTAAAACCGATTGTTTTATGAGCGTGTTTGAATAGATATCTTCTATCCCCAGAAACTGTGGAATAATTTATACAGAAATTCGGTATTCTGTCGTATAGAATATCTCTATGTACCTTATTCTCGGATCCTCTTCCATTACTGTGCTGCAGCCTTATTACCTGAGATTTTTCTTTTGATCTAATTGTTGTTGGAATTCCTGTTAAAGAATAAAGCATTGTCAGGTCTCTGGCAAGAAGCTCATCTTTAATATGAAGTTCATTGCCTTTTTTATAACCGTCTCCTGTGAAAAATCCATTCAAGAATGCACGAATAACTTTAGTAGGTGAATTGAATATTGCATCTGGCAATCTCCCATATTTGTTAAATCCTGCTTTAATGCACGCATTCGAGAACTTCGTATGGTAAAGGTAAACATAAACTGAGTTATACCTGCTATCTTGTTTGATGATAACATCTTTATTTAGAACTTCTCTTGCTATTTTTTTGATGAGTTGAATCAGTTCTTTTTCTTCTTTGTTAAAAGTAAATTGCATACCTTTTGCTTTTGTTTTTGTTTTATCATAGTAAAGGTAATTTCCATCTGCAGTGAACAATCCGAGTAGAAAAGCTAGTTTTTCATCGAGTTTCCATTCTTCGATGTACTGGTAACTGTTGTTTAAAACCTTGCTCGCGTTTCTAAGAACGAACAGAAAATTTCCTTTTTTTATTTCGTGAGCAAATTTAAGTTCAATACCCTCTTTTGTTAAAACAGGTATTAAATGATCTGAGGATAGTTTTATTGTTTTTCCGTCGGATGTTGTTATTTTAGCTAGTTCTTTTCCTTTTTTCTTTAGGAATTTGGTTATCCTAACCCACTCTACTTTTAGAGATTCTGGATCCAAACTTAGAATTTCAATTTTATTTCTAGGCGCTGACCAGAAGAAATCAATAGGTTGGCTTGGATAATGGCACAATTCCTTTATTGTCACGCGTCTAATATTGTTATCTATGCGGATGATAACCTCTTCATCTGGATGGAGACACATCGCGTAAATGCTTCTAGGATTTAAGCCGCTACCGATGTAGTTCTGAAAATATGGGCTGCCGTATTTTGCAGTTGCTTCAAATAGCATATCAGCTATTTCGCTGTTCCAATCGAAGTCTTTTGTTAGATTATATGTTGGTATTGGAAATGTGAATATCTTTCCATGAGCATCGCCTTCAGAAAGAACTTCTAGAAATGCCTTATTCAGGATGCTCATTTCGTCTTGACATTCAGCATAGGTAAACGGCATTCTTTTGCCTCCAACAATGGCTTTTTCATCTTGCATAAAATCAGGAACAACCAAGTCGAATGTTAAATTTGAGAACGGATACTGTGCGCCCCACCTTGAAGGAATGTTTAAACCATAAACAAGTTCCTGGATGCATTGTTTAACTTCTTTGTAGCTCAAATTATCTACTTTTATGAAAGGAGCAAGTAAAGTATCGACGCCGCTGAATGCCTGTGCACCAGCAAATTCCATTTGCAAGCACCCTATGTAATTAACCATGTGTCTGATGACTGTGCTGAGATGTTTTGCTGGTCTTGCTTCTGTTTTATTTCTGACTCCGCCAAAACCCATAAGAAGCAGGTTCTTGAGAGAATGACCACAGCAATAACCAATGATTGGATGACCTAGGTCATGAATGTGCATATAGCCTAGCTTATGAGCCATGCTTATCTGCGGAGGATATATCTCGTTTAATGCATAGGTTGCCATAACTTTTCCTGAGACATACAAAACAAGACCTGAAAATGAGAATTCTTCATTGCTGTTTTCTTTTACGCGCCAGTCACGCTGATGGATGTAAGCTGTAATTGCATCGCTTACGTCAAGCATTGCAAGTTTTGCTTCGCGTTGTCGCGCTCTTGTTTCTCTATAAAGAATAAATGCCTTTGCTGTTTTTGCATGACCTTCTTTAATTAAGACCTGCTCTATTGTGTCTGAAACATCTTCTACAGAAGGGATATTTGCTTCATCAAAGCGCTGATTTAGGTTTTCAATGACTTTTTCTGCAAGTCTCGTAGCGAGTTCTCTGTCTTTTCCGCCAACTGATTGTGCTGCTTTGAAAATAGCTTCGATTATTTTTTCTTTTTTGAATGGAACAAGCCTGCCATCACGCTTTTTGACAAAAGGAATCTTTATGCCTTTTTCTGCCTCAAGTCTTTCATAGGTTGTGAATCTTTTGCCGCAGTCAAGGCATTCACGTCTGCGTCGATTAGCAAAATCGTCTTCTGCAAAGCGCTTGTCAATGACTTTTGTTTTTTCAGAACCGCAAAAAGGGCATTTCATTTGCTACACCTCTTTTTTCACTTTTAAATGAACACAACATATAGTATTGGGATGGTTAGCTAAACACAATATATTGTGTTTGGATATTGTTGGAAAGGTATGTTAAGAAAACACAGGTTGTTTATATCTATTTCTGTATAAAGAAATATATTTTATGAAGATTAGGAAGAAGTCGCTGTTAGAAAAAGGAAAAATACCATGCTATTGTGGGCAATAAAAGGCATCCCATTGCTGTTGTTCTTTGAATCTGCCAGATATTTGCTAATAAGCCTATTGCGGTTGAAATAATTAGTAAAAGAACTCCAATCGGTCCTGAAATATAAAAAGAAGCGATGAAAAGGAAAATAATCAAAGAGAGATTTAAAATTGAATAGTTTAGCTTGTTTATGGTTTTTATTGCGATGTTTGTTGAGAAAATGGCTATTAAAACTGCAAATCCTGATGCGATAAGTGCAGTTATTGTTAAAATCGTCAGAAATCTTGCATCTACAAATACGATCTTTGATAATGCAAGAATAGCACCATTTCTTGCTTTTCCTAAGCAGTAAAGGAAAAGAGCACTTGAAAACATTGCTATTGTATTAATTGCTCCAAGCATCAATAAATATGCTCTCTGACTGATTTTTTTGATAAGCTGTGTAGAAATAACAGCAGCTATAGCAGGACTGATTGCAGGAAATACTGTTATCATTGTACTGCTGCAAAATGCTCCGAACAATGCCTTTACTAATTCAATACGCTTGATAGGGATGTGTTTCTTTTTCTGCTGTGGAATTCTTGTTTTTTTAAAAAGACTGAATGTCAAAAGGCTACATCCAAAAAGGCCTGATAGCATTGGAAAAAGCGGCTGGTCTATTCTTGGTGTGCTTAATGCAATAAAACCAAGTAAACCAGAGGCTATGAATATGAAAAGCGCTTTTAATCGTCTTTGGCTTTTTACAATAATAAAGATTGAAATGAAAGCAAGGATAAAACCGATTAATGGTAAAGCAAAGTTATAGATGTGTTTGATAGCTATTAAAAGAAAGGGCATTACTCCGATAGTTAAAAGCAGTCCAAGAAAAGAACCAATAACAGTATACCTGATAGCATCGTAGCCATAGCCTTTTAGCAAAAGCCTGTGTCCTGGCAGAGCTGCTAAAGCCATATCAGATTCTGGTGCTCCCAGAAGTATAGAAGGTATTGCATTAAGAAAGGTATGTGTTATTGACATTGCAAAGATAAATATTGCAAGATAGATAGGATTAATATGGATAAGGTAGGTTATAGCAAAGATTGAAATGAGATTGATATGTAATCCAGGAATGAGTCCTGTAAATGTTCCAACCAGTATTCCAAGTAAAATGGATAAAATGGCTGGAATGAAATCTATCATTATTTTATTTTTAGATTATTTTTGAATTATGCTATAAGCTACGATTTGGGTTCTGTTTTGGAATGATTCCACCTTTCCATTGATTGAAATATAGTCGCCTTCTTTTATGTCGAGATTCGGCTTGTTTTTGAAGACAACAATTTCTGTTTCCTTTGGTTCAAGCAAGGTGATTATTGCTATTCTTTCTTTTTGTTCTATCTTGCTGACAACGCCTTCTACTGATACTGATTTTCCAAGCAGCTGCGTTGGTTTTTCTTCAAGTTGATAAATGCTAATTTTACTTAGTTCTAAAGATTGTGTAAGAAAGTAAAGGAGTAATAAGCCAAGAATAACCACAATGATGGAAAATAAAATTAAAGTTTTTTCTTGCATGCCTGTGTTTTTTCTTAATCCTATTTTTAAATTTATTTAGAAAGGATTTTATATTTTTGTTGTTTTCTGCTAGGACATGCACGTTGAAGAAGTAATGCATAAGGTTGAAACAATAGATGAAAATGCTGATGTCAAGACAGCAGCTGATTTGATGGCTAAAAAACAGATCGGGAGTCTTGTTGTTTTAAAAAGAGGAAAGGTTGTTGGAATAATAACAGAAAGAGATTTTCTCGAACGGGTTGTTAGATCAGGAAAAGCAGGAAAGAAAAAGTTGAAAGTGAAAGACATAATGTCAAAGAACATTGTAAGCATAACGCCCGAGGCATTGCTTGAAGATGCGGCTGCATTAATGACTAGACACAAAATTAAAAGACTTCCTGTTGTTAAAAATGGGCGCTTGGTTGGAATAATTACTGCTAGTGATATCATTGCAAATGCTGAAAGCATAGGAGAGCTATCTTTGTTTTAGGATGTCTGAGAAAAAGAAAAATGAGGGCAGGATTAAAGAATTGCTAACATTTTCTAGTGCTTCTTTCCTGAATGATGTTGGTTCTGATATGCTCAGGCCTTTTTGGCCTATTTTTGTCACGAGCATACTTAATGCGCCTATGAGTTTTCTTGGATTGCTTGATGGTTTAGGCGAAGCAATAGCTTATGCTGTTCGCTTTCCAGGAGGATACCTATCTGATAAGCTCAGGCAGAGAAAACCATTTATCTGGTTTGGGTATTTGTTTGCTGCCTTTGCAAGGATCGGTTATGCAATGTCGAGATTTGCAGGTATGCTCCTTCCTTTTAAGATATTAGACAGGTTGGGAAAAATAAGAGATCCGCCTAGAGATGCTTTGCTAAGCGAGGTTGTCGATAAGCGTAAAAGAGGTAGGGGCTTTGGATTTTTAACGGCTGCTGATAATCTCGGTGCAACGCTAGGGCCGTTGATTGCTTTTTTGATTTTTCCATTCCTTGGTTTTAGGAAACTTTTTCTTGTTGCAGCTATCCCAAGCTTTGTTAGTGCTTTTTTGATTTTTTCTTTGATACGTGAAAAAAGACCGACTAAGAAGACTGGATTTAAACTTAGGTTTAATGAATTGGATAGGCGTTTGAAATTGTTAATATTTAGTTCTGCTATCTTTGCATTAGGATGGTTTTCGCTTTCGTTCTTTGTTGTTTTTGTAACGCAAAGTGTTAAGATTGGATTCGTGCCCCTGCTTTTTATAACAATGAGTGGGTTTGCTTCATTAGCTGCTTATCCTGCTGGAAGAATTTCTGACAGGATCGGAAGAAAAGTCGTTCTTTTAACAGGATATCTATTGTTTAGTTTGGTTTGTTTCTTGTTTGTTCATGCTAAGTTAAATCTATTCAGCGCATTTGTTCTTTTTGCTTTATATGGCGTACATTATGGTATTATAACAACGTTACAATCACCTTTTGTTGCTGACCTTTCGAAGAAAACATTAAGAGCCAGTGCGATTGGTATTTTTCAAACTGTTTTTGGGTTGTGCAGTTTGCCTGCTTCGCTTATAGCTGGATTTCTGTGGGATGCGTTTTCTGCGAGTGTTGCTTTTTATTATGGGATGTTTGTCTCATTGGTCGGTGCAGTCTTGTTTTTTGTTCTGGTGCGGTCTTAAAAATTTTAATACTTAAAAGGTACTATACTTGATAGGTATAATTTGCTGATTTTTTTAGAAGGTGTCTTTTTAATTAAGAAAAAAACAAATAACTTTTTAAATAGATATTTCGAAGAATATATTTAGAATGTCTAAAGGTTTTAAAGACTTGAATTTTAAAACAACGGCAGAGATACCTGTTCCAAAGAAGTTGATAGATCAAGTTATTGGACAAGATGAAGCAATTGAGGTGATAAGAAAAGCAGCGCAGCAAAGACGGCATGTTCTGCTTATAGGCGAACCTGGAACAGGAAAGAGTATGCTTGGTTTAGCTTTAGCTGAATTGCTACCGAAAGAAAAGCTGGTGGACGTTCTTTCGCTGCCCAATCCTAATGACGAGAATCAGCCGATCATCAAAACTGTTCCAGCTGGAGAAGGAAGAAAGATTGTAATGAATGCTAGGCTTCATGCGATAGGTCTGAATAGAACAAAAACTTTTGTTTTCTTTGCTGTTGCTTTCTTTACACTGCTTGTACCATGGTGGATCAGAAGCTATTATAAGTCAAATATAATGTTTGCTGCTTTTTTTCTCGGCGGAATGATATTTCTTGCTGCGTTAGTTTTGTTTATGAATATGAATATCAGAAGAACAAGCTATGAGAATGTTCCCAAACTGGTTGTTGATAATTATAAGCAGGAGAAAGCACCTTTTTATGATGCTACTGGAGCACATGCCGGTGCTTTACTTGGAGATGTTTTGCATGATCCTTATCAAAGCGGCGGGCTCGGAACGCCTGCTCATCAAAGGGTTGTTGCAGGAATGATTCACAAAGCGCATCTCGGTGTTTTATTCATAGACGAAATAGCAACATTGCAGCCGCATACCCAGCAGGAATTGCTTACTGCATTGCAAGAAGGAAAGTATGCGATAACTGGGCAAAGCGAAAGAAGTGCTGGCGCAATGGTAAGGACAGAACCAGTGCCGTGCAAATTCATTTTGGTTGCTGCAGGAAATTTTGAAACAATAAAGCAGATGCATCCTGCTTTAAGGAGCAGAATAAGGGGTTATGGCTATGAGGTTTATATGAATGATACAATGCCCGATAATGCTGAAAACAGAGCAAAGCTTGCAAGGTTTGTTGCGCAAGAAGTTATGAAAGATGGAAGAATTCCTCATTTCGGCAAGGATGCTGTTCTTGCAATAATTGAGGAAGCAAGAAAAAGGGCTAATAGGAAGGGTCATTTAACTTTAAGATTAAGGGAACTTGGTGGTTTAGTTAGGGCAGCAGGAGACCTTGCGCTTGAAGAAGGTAAAAAGATTGTCGAAGCAAGGCATGTGGTTGAAGCAAAAAAGATCGCAAGAACACTTGAGCAGCAAATAGCTGATAAGTTTATCGAAAAGAAAAAGGAATACGAGGTAATATTAACTAAAGGAACGAAAATAGGAAGGGTGAATGGTTTAGCTGTTATTGGAACAGAAGGAGCTTATAGCGGAATAATACTGCCGATTGAAGCGAGCGTTGTTCCTGGCGGAAAAGAAAAAGAAATTGTTGCAACAGGAAAGCTTGGAGAGATCGCAAAAGAAGCAATAAAGAATGTAAGTGCTATTGTTAAGCGGTATTTTGGTGAAGATTTAAAGAAAAATTATGATATTCATGTTCAATTTTTGCAGACCTATGAGGGTGTTGAAGGTGATAGCGCAAGTATTGCTGTTGCGACTGCCATAGTTTCTGCATTGAAGCAGATTCCTGTTAAGCAAACTGTTGCTCTAACTGGAAGCTTGAGTGTAAATGGGAATGTGCTGCCAATCGGCGGAGTTACTGCTAAAGTCGAGGCTGCTATTGATGCTGGTCTGAAAGAGATTATTATTCCAAAAGCTAATAGCAAAGATATTGTTTTGAAGAAAGAGCGATTGAAAAAAATTAAAATAATCCCTGTAACGAGAATAGAAGAAGTGCTGGAGCATGCGCTTGACTGGAAAGGGAAGGAAAAGTTACTGAATCTTTTCAAGAAAAGTTAGGGAAATGTTTTTATAAAAATAGTGATTAACTTGTTTTGGTGATCTTAAGTTGAAGCTTGTTGAGAGGATTGGTGAGCTTATAAGTAGGCTTTCAGCAAGCAATGTTGAAAGTATTAAACCTGGGCTTGTTTCTGCTGTTAATGAATTAAAGAAGTTGTTTTCTGAGGCAAAGGCGGAGCTTGAAAAAGGTGCTGGCATTGCTGTTAGTGTTAGTGCACAGGATTTTGAGGAATTGAAAAGAAAGCTCGATCAGATTATTGACCAAAACAAGAAGATAGCACGGGGAATTCTCGTTCTTGCTGATATGCTTGAAGAGAAAAGAACTGGAAAGTTAACAATGGAAGAAGTTAAAGTTCCTTCTGGTCCTTCTGCTGAAAGAAAACTTCCAGTTAGGATTCCGCCGCCGTTCGAGCCAGAGCAAGGAAAAAAGAAAGGTTATCTTGAGCGAATAGAAGAAGCTTTTAAAAAATGATTGATGATAAAGCACTTGCTAAATGGATTCTGTTGAAAGAAACTAAGGTTGGGAGGGAAGCAGAGGAAGTGAAGGTGGAGAAAAAAGAAGAAAAAGATTTTTCTGAACTTGGAAAGGTGCTTTCTGAGTTAAAAGAAAAGATAGAAGCGCTTTCGTCTTTTGAAGAAAAAAAGACAGGAGAGATATTAGCTAAAGAAGATAGGCTTTTGGCTGGTGAAGAAAGGATTGAAAAAGAAGTTGGCGAAAGTCATGATGAATTGATTGAGATTGAAGAGCGGTTAAAACATATAGAAGAGTATTATGAAGAACTGAAAAAGAAAGGTGAACATAAAGGCTTGATTAAGGCAATAGGTGAAAAGATTGCAAGGCTGAAAGAGCTTTTATTTAAGAAGAAGATTGAGAGGGCTGAAAAAGAACTTATAGCAAGAGAGGAACTTGGAAAACCTGAATTCGTGAAAAAGGCTGAAAAGACAAGACCTGTTGAAGAAAAGATAAAGCCTATGGTAAGACACAGGTTATTGCTTCCACCGCCGGCACCGCCGATTGAGATGAAGCGCGAAAAGGAATTTGGAGCATTGCCATTGTTGCCGCCACCACCGCCAAAGCCAAAAAAGAAAAAGGGATTTTTTGCAAAGCTTTTTGGAAAATGAAAATCGAAGAATGGACAAAGGAATTCAAGCAGAAGCTTGAAGAATATGAAAAGAAACATGGGAAGGAAAAAGAGGTTGAGAAAATACCTGTTGTTTTGAAGCGATGTCCGAAATGTTTTAATCTTAGCTTGGAGTATGATCCAAAAACAGGAAGGATTTATTGCACAAAATGCGGGTTCGAAGCGTACATTCCAAAAACAAAGTAAGAAAAAGCAAGGAAACATCACTTTACAAAGAACAAAGGATTGGTGTTTTTGTTGATGTTCAGAATCTTTACTATAGTGCAAAGTATATCTATGGTGCTAAAGTAAATTTTGATGCTGTTTTAAAAGAGGCTGTGAAGGGAAGAAAGCTGATAAGGGCAATAGCTTATGTGATAAGAACAGAAGAGTTGAAAGAAGCTGCTTTTTTCGAAGCACTAAAGAAGATCGGGTATGAGATAAGGGCAAAGGACTTGCAGGTTTTCTATGGCGGTGCAAAAAAGGGAGACTGGGATATCGGTATTGCGATGGATAGCATAGAGCTAGCACCGAAGTTGGATACAATAGTTTTAGTTAGCGGAGATGGTGATTTTGTGCCGTTGGTTAAACATCTGAAATACGCTCTGGGTTGCAGGGTTGAGGTTATTGCTTTTGGAAAAAGTGCGTCAAGCAAGCTAATAGCTGAGGCTGATGACTTTGTTGATTTAGATGAAAATCCGAAGCGATTTTTGATCAAATGGAGAAAGCAAAAGTAGCGTTGCTTGGCTTTGTTTTTTCTTTGATTGTTTTCTTGCTTTGCATTAGAAGTGTGTTTTTTGAAACTGAAAATGAAAAGCAAAAACAGGTTGTTGGTTTTTTATTTGGTAAAAGCAGTTATTCAGCTTTAGCCGGATTAAATTTTTCTAAAGCTGAGGTTGAGCATCTTCTTGAGGTGAAGGGTTTTGTCTTTATTGGAAGGATTTTGCTTTTTTGCTTGCTTGCTTTTTTCTTCGGTTTTTTGATTGTTGATATTGCAAATAGAAAAGAACGGCTTTTTCTCTATGGCGGGATTTCTGGAGCTTTTATTTTGCTTTTTGGGTTTATTGCAATGTTAAGTTTTGATCAGAGTTTTGAATTAATGCATGGGTTGTTTTTTAAAACGCAATGGCAGTTTGGCGAGAATAGTTTGTTGATTAAAATGTTTCCTTATGAATTTTTTGTAGAAAGAGCTAAGATGATTCTATTTAGATTTTCTGTATTTGTTGTTTCGTGCTTTGCAATCAGCTTTCTACTTCGACGCGTATTTGCTGTACGCCGTAAGGCTCGCTATTCTTTGAAACGTTAATCGTGATTATATACATTCCTGGCAGGGCATTTTTCTTTGCCTCAACGCCAATAGCGATTCTTTTTTCTGACTTTGCCGGAATTTGGACTCGTTCGTGCGTTAAGATGTTTATGTTATTTTCGCATCCTATCTGTCTATTTTCGGCTGATATTCCAGAACAAGATCGATTAATTTCAAAGGTTTTTTTCTGATTATCATCGTTGAATATTTTCATGCCGAAGATTGTGAATTCTCCTGGATGGATTTTTTTATAGTTTATTGGAATGCAAACAAGTCCTTCGCATTGGATTGATTCGATTTTTTTATCGAGCTCTTCTTGGGTATAGCTTGCAAGACTCTTTGCTTTTGTTAGTATTGTTGTGAAGAAATAGATGGATAGGCTTATTATAACGAGCGATAGAATAATGATAACGAGAAAATTTATAGATAATGTTATTGCTTTTCTGTTCATTTGATTATCTCGCTATGATCTCGTATTCTTTTATGATTATGTAAAGGAAGAGAAACAATACTATTATTCCTGCAAGCATGTAATATGCGCCGTCAGTAATGCCCTTTTCAAGCATCTTGTATAGGCCAAAAACAATTAGGAAGAACCCTATCCACAGAAATTTATCAAGCACCAACTTCATTATTTCGAATTCTTGCTGTGGAGTGAGTCTCTTTTTCATTTTAGCTTGTTACTTGCAGGAAGAATTGTTTTGATTCGAATTTTTTTATCGTTTCTGTTGTATCTTCAGTTACAGTTGAATAAACTGCAATTTCACAGATGTATCTTCCGAGACGTAAGCCATTTTCTTTTAAAATCGCTTTGTATGCTCTTGCTTCTCCTGGTGGAATATCTTGGCTGATAGCTGTAATTGTTGGTAAATTTTCAGTTACTTTGTTGCCTTCTTCAGTTATGCAATTTGTGATATTAAGAAAGGCCTCATATTTTGTATCTGCATATCGATTATATACGCCAACTTTCAGCGTTTCTATTTTTTTTTGTTTTATATCAATACTATCAGGAAATACTATTGGTCTTTCTGCAGTTGGCTCTGCTTCAAGTTCTGTTAGTGCTATTGCTTCTGGAATTTTTTTCATAGCTCCTTTGAAGATTGTTTTTGTCAGGGTCAAGCCCAAGCCAAGAACGACAAAAGCAATGACGATTATAACTATGGCGGTAACAGAAAGCGATAATGCACCTTTTCGCATTTTAACAGCACCTCTTTTGAAAAGGAGAAAAGAAAGGAATTTTATAAAAGTTTCGAAGATTCTAAAATTTTCTCGTCCACTGTGCCTTTTGTTGTGATTTTTATATGCTCTCCTTCTTTAAAAACCCTAACAACACCATCAACGATATGTTCCATTGTTATAATAGTTTTTTCGTCATGCATTCCTTCTTCGAGAAATAGGAATATATCGCCGCCCGCCTTTTTAATCTTGCCGATTAATATCTGAAGAAACCTTGCAACCGTAGAAGAATTTGCATAAAGTAGGATTGTTG
>CAZFJK010000020.1:0-14225 GCA_964519225.1 uncultured Methanosarcinales archaeon
GTCTTTGCAGAATTTCATACACTTCTCTCAAATTTACAAATTCTGCATCACCATGCTTTTTCGTAAGATATAACAAAACTTTCGCATTTACAACCCCGATTTTATTTGAAACATAAACAAAATCTTCAAAGTCACAATGCTCACGCACAGAAGCAAATTCCTTTATTATCCCTAAAACATTTTTCGGATCTTTCAGATTAAGTCCTCTGTATGTCAAAACAGTAAAAGGGCTTAAATTAGAAGCATCGCATACTTCAAGTAAACCTTGCACATCATAAACAGACCATCCATTACGCTCTACTAAGTTTCTTATCATCGATTGCATGCTGCGCGGAAATCCCTCAACAAAATTCTCCAGACTATCATATCTAACATTGCCCCTGCCACCAAAACCGCTACACAGTTTTTCAGAAGGAAAATCGTACCAACCATTATCTCGCATTTTCTCACCTCAGACATATAAAACATATAAACAATATAGAACCGAAAACGAGCTTCTTTTTAAAGTTTGCGAAATCTAAGCGTCCAGGCTTCAAGTAGATTCCAAAATTTTCTTCACTTTATTGATAAAAGAAACAGTATTGTTTTTTGCTTTTTCCACTAAACGAAGTTCAAAACTAGCAGAAACATCATAACTTGCTCTCTCCCTTAAATCTTTTGTTTTTGTAATAATTTCTATATCCTCCTTATCGATACTTTCTTTTATCAACTCAATATCTTTTTCATTAAGCTTTTTGTGTTGATGATAATAAAACCAGATTACTGCACATAAAGTTGCGTTATGCGACTTGGAAGCAAAACCTTTCGCAGAAATTAATGCTAAAGCAGCATGATAAATTGCATAATAATAAGCGTTAATGACCCAATCATAAAACCTTTCCTCCCCAAATAATTCTGAAAGTTCATTATTGTGCTTTTCTTTAACCCAATTAGCAAAATCAAGATTGTGTTTTGCTTTTTTGAGATACAATTCTTTACTTAGCCTTGTTTTTCTAAGTACACCTTTTTTAATATAATCATTAAGCCATCTCTTGCACAATCTTTTGCTCTTAACCCAATCCCTCCAATTAGGCAACTTCATTCTCTAGCAACACCCACCATTCTATGCCATTTATCAGGATTTTATTGTTTTTAATCTGTTTCATAAATTTATCCTTTCTATCAAAAAATTTTTTGCTGAATTCCCGCCATGATAAATACACAGGTTCTAGCTTAACATTGTATCTCCCTGAAATAATTTTTGCTTTTTCTTCTATTTCTTCTTCTACCTCATTGAATACAAGTAAAATGTCTAAATCACTTTGCTTTGTATAATCGCCAACAGCATAAGAACCAAAAATTAAAGTCAGTACTGGCTTATTTTTAAGAATTTTTAAAAAATCAAAAACAGCATCTTGAACGTGTTTTGGAAGTTTCAAAATTCTAGAATATTCAATGTTATACAAAGAGGGAATAGCCAACTTATTCTTGTAATTAATATAAAATTTCAAGTTTCTTCCTTCTCTTCTAGATTTTATTAATCTTTTTTTAATTAATTTATTCAGACCATGTTTAACAGACGGTATGCCAAGCTTTAATTTCCTGGCTAAAGATCTAACATAAATTCCAGGATTCAAATAAATTAACTTTAAAAGTTTGAGTTCTGTATTCATGATATATAAAGTATATCATATGATATATAAATTTTTCCAAAAAATATTTTATTGTTCGTTGGTTTAATAATAAAATAGTGAGCAAATTTTTTATATATTATTCGTTCTCTTTTCAATAAAAAGAGGTTGAAAAAAAATGGTTATTTGGCCTTTTAAAAACAAGAATCAAGAAAAAAACGGAGGGATAGTAATCGCTTTGTTTGGGTTGATACTTTTAGCGCTTGGAGTAGCCAATCCAAATCTTTTAACGATACTAGGACTAAATATCGGACTTATATTAGGAATTATCTGTTTTTTTATAGGTTTGTTCTATTTTTTGGATTCAACATCATAGTTCAAAAGATGGACGAGAAACAAAAGAACCTGCTCGACTTGAAATATCAGAAATACTTGAATTATATGAGCATGGTAGTGATATTACTTATCTCTTCCTTTGTAACAATAATAATAGGGATAAAGAGTTTACACAGAACAAATATCTTAATTCCATTGGTGATTATTTTTTTAGTAACTTTAGCATGTATTATTTTATATTTTGAATCCAAATTAACAGAGATCCTTCACAAGATCAAAGAATTATAACTCAAACCCAAACAACCTCTCTTAAGTTATGGCAGGAAGTTAGATCTTTTTCTATTTCTCTGAACTCTTTAGGAATCTCAAATTTATCTAATGGGTCTTTCAAACTCATTCCGGCATCTTTTTTCTTTTTCCAAATCTTTTTATTCAACTCAATCAATTGATCTGTGCTAAATGGAATCTCTTCCTCTGGCAACTCACTTGGAAAACTTTCCTTATGCACATCTTTGCCAAAAAGAACAGAATAAATGCGATAACTAATCATAGGCAATATCGGCGCAAAAAGCAACAGCATCAATCTCAAGCATTCATACAAAGTCCAAATTGCACTTCTCTGCTCATCCTGACTGAATTCACCTTCGCTGTTATAAGCCCGCCTTTTAACCAACTCTATGTAATGCGATGCGAAAGTTTCCCAAAGAAAATGTCTAAGCTTTATAGCAGGAACATGGAAATCGTATTTTCCATAGCTTTTTCTTGCAAGTTTTATCAACTTGTTTAATTCCTGCAAAATCCACTTGTCAAGCATGCAAAGTTTCTCTGGTTTATCATATTTATCAAAAATTGATATAAATCTTGCAACATTCCAAAGCTTGGTTATCGTTTTAGCAGCACCGCCTATTCGCTCAAAGCTGCACTTAAAGTCTGTCTTTGTAATGTCACCTTCAACAGCCGCCCACAGTCTTACAGGCTCTGCACCAAACCGATCAAGTAACTCCTCAGGCTTGATTACATTTCCCTTACTCTTACTCATCTTATAGCCTTTCTCATCTACAATATGAAAATTCACCCAAACATCATCAAAGATTCGTTCACCCGTTAGCAAATAACATTTAAGCAAAGTATAATACAACCAAGTCCTTATAATCTCTTTTCCCTGCGGTCTCAAGCTGCATCTCTTAACCCTATCGAAAATTCCTCCCGACCTATGCCATCCAAGAACATACAAAGGAGTTATACTGCTATCAAACCACGTATCAAAAACCCTTTCTTCGCCAACAAACTCTTTACCGCCGCATTTAGGACACTTCTTAACAGGAGCTGGCTCATTCCAAGGTTGATAATATTTTCCAGGCTCTGGTAAAATCGCTTCGCCGCAGCTTTTACAATACCATAGAGGAATTTCAGTTGCATAAACCCTTCTTCTGCTAATCGGCCAATCTATGCTCACGCTGTTTATCCAATCGACAAGTATCTGTCTGCTTTGTGGAGCAAAAAAATTCAGCTGATTAGCAAGCTCAAGCATATCTTCTTTAAACTCAACCTGTTTCAAATAGAATTCTTTCAAAGCAATAAACTCGATTGGATGTCCGCTTCTCTCGCAAATAGGTGTTCTATGCATAACCTTTTCTTGCTTAACAAGCAAACCTTTATTTTTCAATTCTTCAATAATTTTCTTCCTTGCTTCTTCAACACTTAAACCAAAAAGAAACCCGCTGTTCTCATTCATCCTTCCATCGCTATCTATTGCAATAATCGGCTTTAATCCCATTTCTCTAAAAAACCTAACATCAGTCAGATCGCCGAAGCTGCACATCATAACCAAACCAGTTCCTTTTTCAGGATCTGCAATAGGATGCGCTCTTATCGGAACTTCTTTTTCATACAATGGAACAATTGCTGTCTTGCCCTCTAAATGCTTATATCTATCATCAGAAGGATTAAACAGAATAATAGCACAACTGCAAAGCAATTCGGGTCTCGTTGTTCCAATAACTATATCCTCGCCAGTTTCCTTCACTTTAAACTTGATATAGTTAAACAAAGTCGGCTTTTCCTCATAGACAACTTCAGCATCAGCTATTGTAGTTCCGCAGCCAGGACAGAAATTATTAACCCTCTCAGCCTCATAAATTAGTCCTTTTTTCCAAAGCTCGATAAATGTCGCTTGCGTTAAAGCCCTATATTCATCAGAATCGGTAAAATAAATTTCGCCTATACCAGGACCAATTTTCCAGCTATTAAAACTAATTCCGCATCTAAGAAAGCTTTCAACGCTTGCTAAACTTGCTTCTTCCAAAATCTTCCTGCAAAGCTTTAATGCCTCTTTTCTCGAAACCTTTGTTAAACTAACTTTAAACCTCTTTTCAGCTTCCATTTCAATCGGCAAGCCATTCCTATCAAGTCCGAGAGGAAAAAGAACATTATAACCAAGCATTCTTCTGCTCCTCGCCATCATATCCATCAGAATATAGGTCGTAACATGGCCGATATGAACAGGCATATTGACATATGGCGGCGGTGTATCAATAGAAAAAACAGGCCTTTCGCTTTGAAGATCAAACTTATATGGCTCTTCCTCCTTCCACTTTAAATAGATCTCCTTTTCAATATCTTTGCTCCATCTCTTTTCCTTCAACTTCGGCTCTTTCATTTCTTGCTCTCGCTCTTTTTCTTCTTTTCTTTCACCTTCTTCTTTTTAGATTCCTTCTTCTCTTCTCTTTTCTTCTCTTTTTCTGCTACAGCTTCAACCTTCTCTTTTTTCTTTTCTTTCACTTTCTCCTTAATTTCAATACCTAGCTTCTTGAAAGCACTAACAACTTCTTCATGGCTAGCATTCTTTGGGATATCGATTTTCTGCTGCAAAGGAATCAAATGCTTAATATTACACCGTTTTCTTCTCGTTTGCCCATCAATCATCACAAAATTCTTGTCAATAACATCAATAACCACACATTTTTTTCTAGCATCCCGTCCAGCAATCTTAACACAAAGTCTTCCTACCTCAATCATTTAGCATCACCAGAAAAACAAAATTTTGAAGATTTTAAAAAGTTTTAGTTTTCCTATTTGAGGACTTCTTCCTTAATAACCTTTCTCATACATTTAGAACAAAGATAGCCACCATAAGGTCGTTCTGGTCTTTTCTTTGTCTTCGGCAAACCCTTTACATCTCTCGGAATACCTTTAAGCTCAGCCTTACAAATTGCACACCTAGCAGGTTTTGGTTTTTTCTTTTCAAAGTGTATTACAGTTCTGCCTCCGGGTGTTTTAACATACTTCAGCCTAAATCTTTTCCTGCTTTTATACTGTCCGTATCTTCCTTCAAGCTGAACCTTTCTTGCCATTTAACTCACCTTAAGCAATTTCCTCAGCACAAAGCTAAACACCAATGAAAATATAATATAGCTTCCTAGCCAGCCGAGCTTTAAACCAAAAATATTCAACAATTTAAGCTTTTTGTTACTTAACTCAATCAAAGTTAACTTCCCATTTTTAATTTTTTCCTGTGGCTGAACATATCTAAACTCATTTGCAATAATGATCTTTTTTAAATAGCTCTTTCCATCATATTTAAGTTCAACGACATATTCACCAGGTTCATTTGCAACAAGCCGCCATGCAGCTTTTCCATTGCTAACATTCTGCACAGCGTCACTCAACAGCTTTAAAGCAGATCCTTCAGGAACTCTAAGCTCAGCAACATCAATTCCATTAAAATATGCACTTAATGTAAATTCCTTGCCAACCCAAAGAGGCTCATAACCAAAATGATTGCCCATCCAACCAAGGATCAGGATAATAGGTAAAAAGCTGATCAACGTCGGCTTCATCGATTTAACAAAATACTTCATGTTCAATTCCATCATCTTTTTCTGCAATTCCATCATCTTCTTTGGATCCTTTCTATGCTCCTTTATTTCCTTCTGATAGTCCTTCAACCTCTGCTTTAACTCCCTCATCTCCTTTTGATTTGTCAGCAACCTGTAAAGCAATGTCACAATCAGCGAAACCAAAAACGAAATACAAACTATTGCAACCAGGGGATGCATTCTCAAAAATACATTTAAAACCACTTTACTCACCCATAAAACGCCTTAACATAGGATGCATATCCATCATGTGCTGCTTTGCTATTTCTTCATACAACCTATAAACAATCATAACAGTAAGTAATATTCCAGTTCCATAACTTAAAGCTCCTGTAAGATCAGCTATTCCAGCAAGGAAGCCGACAAGAATTGCACCCATCACAGTAAGGGGCCAAATATATCTATTCAAAATTTTTTCTAAAATCCTCTCATCCCTTCTAAAACCAGGAATCTGCAAACCACTGCTCAGCATCTGCTTTGCAACGCTTCTTGCATCCATACCGCTTGTCTGAACCCAAAATATTGAAAATATCACAGCTCCACCTATCATAATCAGCAGATAAACAAGTGCATGCCCAACATCTGCAAAAGTTAAACTGCCTTTAATCAATTTACCAACAATGTTCGGGCTGTCTATCCAGGCAACCAATCCAGAAACAGGTGTATTTCCAATGAATCTGCCTAAAATAGGAAAACCCCAATTTTGCAGTAATCTCGCCCACAGCTTTATATTAGCAAGCAAAGCAGCAATCAGTATAACTGGAATATTACTTGTATAAATAAAATGCAAAGGCCATCTCAAGCCATAGCCTCTTATCCTTCCAAAAGTGAGAGGTATCTCAACCTTCATAGCCTGTCCATAAACAGCAATAACAAAAACAACAATAGTTGACAGCACTGAAACAAACATCAAAGCAGCAGTAACAGGATCACCCCCAGCTAAGCTTTGAAACAATGCAGGAATAGCTCCGGTTGCAATACCAGGATTATAAGGACTTGGTAAGGGAGAAAATGCCCTTACAAATAACTGCTGACTTACTCCTGCTGCAATAAAAAGCGAAATACCGCTTCCAAAACCCCACTTGCTCACAACCTCATCCATAAACATAATCAATAATCCGCCCAAAAACAGCTGAAAAACCAACAACAACTGTAATTGCAGATAAACAGAAGTTCCTGCAAACTGCTGTGGTGGTGCTAAGCCGCCCATAAAAACATAAACCGCAGCTTCAAAGATAATAAAAACCAAAGAAAGAAGTTTCTGTACTCCTTGGAAGCGACGCCTGCCTTCATGCGTTGTAAGGTCAAACTTCACAATACCGCTTCCGTTCAACAACTGCAATACTATCGATGCAGTTACAATAGGCCCAATACCAAGGCTAATTATAGAACCAAATTTTGCACCAAGAATCAAGCTTAAGTATTCAAACTGCTCTAATGCATTCGGTCCAAGCCCAAAAAGAGGAATCATTCCAAGAACATAAAACAAGACAAGAACTATCAAAGTCCATTTCAGCTTTTCTTTAAATGAAAGCCTCCTTTGTTTAGGTCCTTCAACCTCAGGCAGATTCCCAAGCAACTTATTCAAAAAACTCATTTTTCAACCACGGCTTCGCCACCAGCAGATTTCAATTTCTTTCCAGCCTTCTCAGAAAAAGCAGGCGCTATAATCTTATATTTTCTTGTTAATTTGCCATATCCAAGAACCTTATCATAACCCAATTTTCTTACATCTACTTCATAAACATCATCAACTTTCTTGGCAACACCTTTTTGTAACCATTCATCAATCTTGGCTTCAATAACTAAAAGATTTACAGGATTTACTGCTTTTCTTATTATCCCTTTTGGCTTAAATCCTCTCTTTCCGAAATATCTCTTTGCCCATATGCTCGGCTTTTTCTGATCGCCTCGTTTTCCTGTTCCTGCCATTCCTCTGCCGCCTCTGTTTCCAGCTCCCCTGTGTTTTTTCTTACTGCCCCAACCATGCGTTTTATGTCCCCTCTGCTTTACTTTTTTCTTTCTTCTATGCACAACCATCATAACATCCTCCTTATTAAATCATTTATTTTTTCTCCTCTATAACCAGCACCACCGCCAACAGAAAAAGGCACTTTAATACCTTTCCTTCCAAAACCGCCTTTCGGATTGTTTAACCTAAAATATGGCTTGTACTTCTTTCCATCAAAAACAAAATATTTCCTACTGTATTTTATCTTACCCTTCCTATCCTGTTCCCTTCCCTTATATAATTCGCCTCTTTTCTCAACAAGCAACTTAAAGGTTTCATCATCTATTTCTCCCCACGTTACATAACTTCCAATCTTCTTAACCATTCCAATTATATTATCTGTCGCTGGAAACACAACGCAATAATTCTTTCTATACAAACGCAAAAGCTCAAGTGTCTGCCTTATATCACGTCTAATTCCAACCCTTCCCCTAATCCTTACCACAGCAATCCTTTTCATTTTATTTGCTTCCCTCAACAATTCCGAGGCTCTCAACCGCTTTCGGCTTAACCTTAACCATAATCAACTTCTTAAGCGCATCAAAACACGCAAGTGCAAGATTTATTTTTGTTCTCGTCTGACCAAATGTTTTGCTAAAAACATCCTTTATACCTGCCGCTTTTAGAATCTTTTGACATTCTTTCTCAACGCACAAACCCGTCCCCTTTGGAGCTGGAATTAACCTTATAATAACAGAACCACTCTTTCCTTCAACAACAAAAGGAATGCTATGCGACTCTTTACATGCACATTCCCAGCTACCACATCCACGTCTAATCTTTATCAAATTCTGCTTTGCCCTCCTAATTGCTTTTTCCCTTGCCGGCAACGTTTCCTTACTCTTTCCGAGCCCAATACCAACATGTCCATTTCCATCGCCAACAACAGCCATCGCTGAAAACTTAGGCTTGTTGCCTTCCTTTGTTTTTTTCTGCGTCTGCTTAAACAACCTTCTCTGCCCGCCCCCAAATTTGCCCTTTGCTTGTCCAATCAAAATAAAATCAGTAGTTAAATCAGGAAGCAATGCATCAGCAATTTCAGGCTCATAAATCCTTAACCCTTTATCTATAATCTCATCAATATTCTTTATTTCACCATTTTTAACTTTCATACCTAGTGCGGTCTTTGGTTTCCATTGCTCAACTAAACTTTGTTCTTTAGATACCTCTTTCAAAGCCTCTTCTTCTTTTTCTTCAACTTCTTGGGTAACTTCCCTTTCAACTTCTTCTTCTTTTGTTAATTTCTTTTTTTCTCTAACCATTTTACATCTCCATAATCTTCTTTCTTACTTCCTCAAAAACATTTGTTATTTTACTAACATCGGCTCCCTTCTTTTTCATCTCAGCGAACTGGCTTTCACTATTCCATTTGCCAAGCTCAAAGTATTTCTTTATATGCTCCCCCTTCAAGCGCTCTTCACTAGGAAAAACATCTTCTGAATGGGGCACAGCTAAACCAGCATCAATAGCACCTTTCAAGCAAGCAAACACCCTTGTTCCTTTTAAAGGTGTTTTCCCATCTATATCAAGCACAGCTTCTTTTATCCCTTTTTTCAATCCCTTTCTTCCAACCAACAATCCAACAAGATAAGCAGCAGGAATGTTTCCTTTTGAAAAATGCCATCCAAATTTTTCAAGCTCGTATCCTGTTGCTGAAACAAGAGTTCTATCTCCAACTTTATCAAATTCAATAATCTGCGCAATAATATTTTTCAAAAATGGTCTTACAACTAGCCTAGGCTTCCCGCTCTTTAACAATTCTATTCTCTTCCTATAATTTGTTTTATCTTCCCTTTTCCTCCTAAATTGGACAGTGAAGATCTTATCTTTTCTTTTCATTTTTTCAACAAGCCATGTTCTTCAATATACAAAAGCATATGCCTAACACTTCTAAAAGCTCCTCCACCAATTTTTCTGTAAACATCCCTAAATGCGCTTTCTTTAATTTTTCCTTTCTCCCTCAATTGCTTTAAGGCTTTTCTTTGCGCCCTAACATGCATAACCCAAACCTCTTTTTTTCCAATTCTTGCACCGGCCTTTCCTTTTCTGCTTCCATGTCCTCGACGTCTTCCTTTCTTCTTTTGCTTACGTCTTTTTCTTGCCCTTGCTTTCGAAACACCCTTATCACAAACAATCTTAATATAACCTTTTTTAACCAAGCCCCTCAAATCAGCCTTTGTCACAGCATCCTTTATCTCGCTTAGATGTTCCTTATCAAATCTAACCTTCTTTTTGCTACATCCAAGCATCCTTGCAACAATTTCCTTTTTCTTCTCAAGCCCTTTCATTTTATCGTTTCTTTATCAACACCTTCTCTTTCTCTTTTTCAAGTTCTTCTTTTTCTTCTACTTTCCTTTTCTCTTCGTCTTCCTTCTTCTTCTCAGCCTTTTCTTCTTTCTTTTCTTCTTCTTTTCCTACCTTCTTTTCCACAACTTCTTCTGTCTTCTCCTTTACCTCCACTTTTTTCTTAATCTCTTTCTTCTCTTTTTCTTTAGCTTTTTCTTCCTTTTTTACCTTTTTCTCCTGCTCAATCTTCTCAAGGAACTTTTTAGGATTAAAATTCAAAAAGGCAATTCCAAGTTCTATTCCTTTTTTTGCAATCTCTATCCTCTTTTTCTTTCCAACATTACCGCTGATAACAGCACCATCCTTCTTTTTATCAAGTCTAACCAAGTCATTAACATTTTTTACAATTATTGGTTTAAGCCCTGATCTATCAAGCCCCCTAACTGCTTTCGGCGACCTATAACCTTGACTTGGTTTTTTCCTGTGTCCTTTTTTGCATAACCTTATCTTATTGTGTCTTCCTCTCGGCCTTCTCCAGTTTTCTTCTAGCCTCTTTTTCTTATGAGCATCAGTCCTAATAAAATCGGGCTTTTTTCTTTTCAGCTTGTTCCTAAGTTCTAACAACTGCTCAGACATTTTCTTTTAAACATATTTTCCGTCTTTATAATAAACATAAATTCCGTCTTGGAATATCCTCTTATCAAAACCCACCCTTCTTGTCAACTGCTCAATATCGCTGGCTGTTCTACCAGCAAGCTCTTTATCTATACTTTCAACAACAATATCGTTCCCTTCAACCTTAACTTTAACTCCGTTAGGAATCTTCAACTTTCTGGGAACCTTTTCGCCAAAAAAATTCTTGACAACAAGCTCGTTGCCTTCAACACTAACAGTCATTGGAAAGTGTCCGCTACACACCTTCAACTTATAAACATGTCCCTCAGTAACGCCTTTAAACATATTCCTTATGTGCGCCCTAAATGTTCCAATCATTTTCTTTTCACGCTTTGTTGCTTTCTTACTCATTATTACAACTTTATCATCCACTTTTACATCAACCCCGGGATAAAACAAACTTCTCTTTAACTCACCAAGAGGACCCTTAACACAAACAAGGCCATCCTCATAACTAACTGAAACCCCTTCAGGAATATCAAGTTTTACCTCGATCGTCTCTTTCATTTTTAATAAACAAAAGCAATTAGCTTTCCTCCAATCCCTGCTTTCTTAGCTTCGATATGCGTCATTAAACCCCTTGACGTCGAAACTATCAAGAATCCAAAATCCTTTGCAGGAAGATATCTCTTTTCAAACTTTTCAAACTCGTCAATTCCAACATCATACCTTGGTTTTATGGCTCCGCATTTATTTATGGCTCCAATCAAATTCACAACCAAATAACCGCCCCTGCCATCATCGACTTCTTTCTGATCACCAACATAGCCTTCTCTCTGCATAATCTTGAAAACAGCTTTAATCAACTTCGAATACGGCTTAATTATGCATTCTTTTTTTCCAGCGAGTTCTGCATTAAGCACCTTTGATAACGCATCTGCTAATGGATCATTCAGCATTTTCACCACTTAATCATATTTTTTAAAACCTAATTTGAATGCAATCTCCCTAAAACAATGTCTGCAGAGATGCAATCCGTACTTGTTGATATGTGCTCTTGCCCTGCCACATCTTTTACACCTAAGCCTGTTATAACCACAGCTCCGCTCCTTCGGTTTGTTAAATTTCAAATATTTTTTCCAAATAGCGGGTTTGTTTTTTAGCTGTGCAAATGCCTTTCTAAAATCTGAATATGTCATTTTATTCTCACTCCAAGTTCTTTTTCAGCAAAAGTAATAGTTTCTTCTTTTGTTATCTTGTGTCTTTTCCCTATCCCTTTCTTCTTCAACTTCCTTCTCTTCACCCTAAAGCCTCTCCTCTCGAGTGTCACCGCAACTTCAAGCCCTATAATCCCAAGTTCAGGGTCATATTTCATTCCTGGAATCTCAATATATTCAGGAATTCCAAAGCTAAAAGTTCCATTGTCAAAATTTTTTGCATCAAGCACCCTATCTTTTGCATCAAGCAATAAGCTAAGTACCTGCTTAGCCTTCTTGCCCCTCAAAGTAACTATGCAAGCTATTGGAACTCCAGGTCTAATATCCCACGCAGGTATCCTCTTTTTAGCAACTCTTTTCGCTGGTTTTGCGCCTGTTATTTTCTGCAACAGTTTCATTGCCTTTTCAAGCGCATCGACATTCTTGCCAGTACCGATATTCAAAGTTACCTTCTCTATCCTTATTTCCCTCATCGGATTTTCCATTTTCAGCTTAGAGTAATAGCAGGCTTTTCCTTGCCAACAACAAAAACAAATTGCTTATCTGTTTCTATAACCTCTTCACCCACCAAAAGCCTTACTTCTTTGTCTACGCCTTCGACTTTGCCAAGCATTCCAATATGCTTTCCTCCAGTAAGATAAACAACTGCTCCTTTTTCAAGCTTGAAGTGCTCAAGCACTTTTTGGCTCGGTAATTCAATAAGCAAACTGTCTCCAACTTTGACATCGCCATCATACAAAAAGTTCCTTCCATCAAATCCATTGAGCTGCATTTTCCCGCTTTTTACTTTCCTCTTTCCAACAACCTTACATAACTTTTTGTTCTTCTCACCAGCATTAATTCTAATAAGCTGAAGCTTTCCTTTAGTATTTATCACAACCCTATAAGCTTCATTCAACTTTGGAAATTCAAGCACGTCCATCAAACCAACAATCATTTTCAACTCGCTTGCTTTAACACCATCAACAAGCACTTCACCAGCATTAACTATCTTTTTCGCTTCGTGTCTTGTTTTTGCATAACCGATCAAGTCCCTAAGGATAACCAAAAGAGGCAACCCTCTATCAATAGGGTGCTTCCCAGCCAGAGGTTTAATTATCCAAATATGTTTGCGCCTTGCAATAGGCCAAGTTCTTGGAGCTGCAAGCCTTTTAACGTGTTTTTCACCTACGCTTCCCATTTTACCTCCTCTCAATCTGTTTCATTCTCATCTTATCTTCGAGATTTAACTCAGTAATCATCAGATTTGATACGTCAAACGGAACAGCAACCTTTCTTCCATCGCGTTTTTCCCTCATAACATTTTCAAGATAAACCTTCATTCGTTTCAAATCAACCCTCGATACTTTTGCGACGGTTCCTTTAAATTCTCCTCTAACAATCTTTACCTTGTCCCCTTTCCTCAATCTCAATGCCCGCTTACCATACTTCTTTTTCAATTCTTTTGAAAGATGACAATGCACAAGTTTTCCCTTAATATGAAGAGGAGCATTATACCTATACTTTCTTTGTTTTCTTGGTTGTTTGCTTTTTATCCATTCCTTTGAAAATCTCTTTTTCATTTTAAACAATTATACTAGCAAGTTTAGATATGCCGGGCCATCTGCTAGCCGCTTCTTTTGCAACAGGTCCCTTTATCAAAGTTCCTTTAGGATTTCCAGCCTTGTCCTTTACAACAACAGCTGCATTATCTTCAAAAGCAATCCTCATACCATCAGGACGCCTGTATTCTTTCTTCTGCCTAACAATCACAGCCAACACAACCTGCTTTTTCATCTCAGGTTTTCCCTCTTTAACAGTAGCCATAATCATATCACCAACACCAGCACTTGGGTATCTGCCTTTTGTGGTTTTCCTTCTGAAAACAGCAAACATTCTTATCATTTTTGCACCGCTGTTATCACAAACAGGGATATAACTACCAAAATTAATTCCCTTAGTTACTCTCGCTTTTACAGGTTTCATTTTTTAGCTATGATTACAAAATGCTTTGTTTTGCTCAATGGCCTTGTTTCTGCAATCATAACCTCATCACCAACATCTGCATCAATACAACTTGGATTATGAACCCTTATCTTCCTTAATCTCTTTTCATATCTTTCGTATTTCGGCAAATACCTCATTCGCTCAATAAGCACAGTCGCGCTTCTATGCAAATCCTTTGCAATAACAACGCCTTTCAATTTTCTTCCCCTTACCTTAACATTTCCATGGAAGGGGCATTTCTTATCTTTGCATTCAACCATTTTTTATTTCCCTCTTCAATCTTTCT
>CAZFJK010000021.1:0-14083 GCA_964519225.1 uncultured Methanosarcinales archaeon
TGCACGCTGAAAAAGAGGCATTTTTGTTCTGGAATGTAGAAGAGGTATAAAAGAATTTCTGGTTTTGAGACTATAATGGGACTAAATTGGGACTAAGGTGGGACTAACGTGGGACTAGTGTGAGACTAAATTATCGACGATAAGTCTCAATTTTGTGAGACTAATGTGAGACTTATGTGAGACTAAGTTGAGACTAAAGTGAGACTATGTTAAAATAAGAGGGTTTTTCGTCGATAAAAAGATCTTTTTGGTCCTGTTCTAGTTTTTGGGACTAAAATGAGACTGTAGTGAGACTAACGTGAGACTAAAATGGGACTAATTATCGACGATAAAACAGGAAAATTGAGACTAAAGTGAGACTAAGCTGAGACTAAATGATTGGGGAGAGGGAATAATGAAGGCTTTTATTGTTAGGAGAAGTGAGTAAAAGCAAGGAGTAAAGAAGTTAAAGGTGAAGTTAAAGGTGAATGAGTAATGAGTTTGAGGTAAAGCGAAAGTGAGTTTTGCAAAATTGAGTTTGGAGAATGAAATGGATCTGAAAAGGATGGGAAAGTGAGGGTTTACGGAGGAATTTCCAAGTCTTTAAGAATTATTTTCATTATAGAAAATAAATAAGTAAATGAAAAAGTGAGAGTTCGAGGAGAAGATGGTAGATTTGATAGGAAATTAAAATCAGGTTCATTTTTGAGAGTAATGAGTTTGATTGATTAAAGATTATATTTTTCCATATTGAAAAATATAAAGAAAACGAAAAAGTGAGAGTTTGAGTAAGTAGATTATGAGCTGAATGGTTTTGGATTTGGGTAAGAAAAGTAGCGGAGTAGTGGAGATAACAGTTAGGCATTATGCTATTTTGGTTATTTCTGGGTTATTCTTTTGGATTTTTAGGATAGGAAAGGTTTAAGTAAGAAAAGTGAGAGTTCGTAAGAAACGTAAGAGTTTATTTTCTGAGGGGAAAAGAATGGAAACACAGAGTTTCCCTCTTCTGAAATTTATATTTACTCGTGATTTCTCGGCTATGTTACTAATACATCTTGAAGATTCCCTAAATATGTTGTTCATACGTAAAGTCCACTTGAGTCCGTGAGATGAGATTTTTTCTACAATTTTAGTAAGAGGGATTATTGAAATGGTTGTTCCTTTTACATTATTAAGGGTAAAGTCTTTCTTGTTCGGAAATATGATAAGTTCAGTTCCGAATGGGATAATTATGCTAAAATATCGAGAATATTTCGATGCTAAAAAGAAATTAGTGATTGTTTGATCAAATCTTCCCCCAAAAGCTCCCACAATATAAACTAAAGAAGATTTCCTTTCTCTCGCTAAACTTAAAGCCAGTTCTCCATCTGTTTTATCTTTATCTTTTGGAAATCGATGGATTAATACTTCCTTCTGCGGAAGGCAGGATAAAGAATCTAAATCTCCAACTACTTCGTGTACTTTGATTTTGAAAGATTTTGCTTTAGCGAAACCGCCATCTGCGGCGATTATTAGCGATGAATTTTTAGCTAAGAATTTGTATAATGCTTTAGAATTTTGCTTATAGTCCCCATTTAAAAATATAAGTGTTTTCATCTGTTTCTTAACTTAATTTTTGTATAAAAAAGTTTGTTTTAGAAAAATCGAAAAATACATAATATTTTGTTTGCTCTTTTTAAAATTCAAATGAGAAAGAAAGAACTTGCGATTTTTTTGTCGGGGTTGAGAGGATTTGCTGTGAGGAGGGAATCGCTGGAGCAGAGAGAAAGTGAAAGTGAGATTATTGCTGATGTGTTGTGGAAAGCCTATATGCTCGGAGATATTGAAGGTAAGATTATTGCTGATCTTGGTTGCGGCACGGGTATAATTGGAATAGGATGTTTGCTTCTTGGAGCTAAAAAGGTGTATTTTGTTGATATCGACGAGGATGCGATTAAAGTTTTGAAAGAAAACCTTCGCAAACTTGAAGGAAGTTTGAGGAAGAAGGCTGTTATCATTTTAAAGGATGTTAATAAATTGAGCAGAAAGGATGTGAAAGGTGTTGAAGTTGTTATTCAAAATCCGCCTTTTGGTGTGAAGAAAAGGCTTGACAGGGTTTTCTTAGAAGTTGCCTTTAAGCTTGTGAATGTTGTTTATTCTTTTCATAGGCTTGACGTTGAAAGATTTGTGTATGCTTTTAGCAGGGATCATGGCTTTAGAGTAACGCATTTATGGAAATACAAATGGCCGATGAAGGCTGTTGCAAGAAAGCACAGGAAACGGATAAGATATTTACCTGTTGGCTGCTGGAGATTGGAAAGATTTTTAAAATAAAAGAAAAAGGTTAGGCTGAAATGGAAGTCAAGATTGTTAAGGAAGAGAAGAATAAAATGATTATTGAGCTTCCGAAAGAAGGACACACTTTTCTAAATGCCCTGAAAGAAGAGCTGTGGAATGACAAACACGTCAAGGTTTCTGGATACAGGATAGATCATCCGCTTGTCGGCATTCCTAGATTGATAGTTGAAACTGATGGAAAAGAAACGCCAAAGAAAGCTTTGATTGCTGCTGCTGAAAGACTTAAAAAGCAAGGAAAGAAGTTCAAGGAATTGATCGGAAAGCTTAGGATTTAATTTTAATTTAGAATGAAAAAGTATAGCGTAGAAGAAGCAAAAGAATTGATTGCGCTGGCAAGAAAAGCAATTGAAGATTTCTATGTCGACAAGGATACTGAAGCAGAGATTTCTGATGAAATAAAAGAGAAATATAGCGAGAAAAGAGGAGTTTTTGTAAGTATATATGTTGATGGAGAATTGCAGGGCTGTATTGGATTTGCCTATCCTGTTTTTCCTTTGTGGAAAGCAGTAATAAAAGCTGCTGTTGGGGCTGCTTTTGAGGATCCTAGGTTTCCGCCTTTGCTCAAAGAAAGCTATAGGAGATGCAGAATTGAACTGACGATACTGACTGAGCCTGAACCTATTGAAATTGAGGAGCCAGAAGATTATTTGAAAAAGATAAAGATAGGAAAGCATGGACTGATGGTAAAGGATGCTTTTGGAAGTGGTTTATTGCTGCCTCAGGTTGCTGTTGATGAGAAATGGAGCGTTGAAGAGTTTTTGAACTATACTTGTATGAAAGCCGGATTGGATGCTGATTGCTGGCGTAACAAAAGAAGGAATGTTTATTGGTTTGAGGCGCAGGTTTTTAGCGAAAAAGATGGAAAGGTTGTTGAAAAACGCTTGGAGGTGAAATAAATGTTTTGGTTTGGTTGGACGGCTGGCTTCGGGATTGGCTTTTCTTTGTTGCTTGCTTTGGTTATGATATGGAGTATGATCTGGAAAGGTATAGCTTTGTGGAAGGCAGGAAGGAATGGCCAGCTTGGTTGGTTTGTGGTTTTGTTTATAATCAACACTGCAGGAATACTTGATATAATTTATTTGATATGGTTTCAGAAAAAGAAGCGGAAAAGATAAAAATTTAAATATGATTTCTGGTGCCTAAGCGATAATGTTTGTCAGAAAGAAAAAAATAAAGGGTAAAGAGTATGCCTATCTTGTTGAAAACAAATACATTAATGGCAGGGTAAAGCAGAAAGTTAAAAGATATCTTGGAAAGGTTTTCAAATTTGATAGGAGCGGTGATTTTCCTGTTACGACGGTATTTGATAAAAGCCGGGTTGATGCGATAAAAGATTTGTTAAAAAAAGAGTTGATTTTAAGGGGGTTTAAAGTAAAAGGTGATACATTAGAGCGTGAGAATGTTGTTGTTGATTTGAAGAAAGGCGAAGTTTACTTTAAAGGAAGAAAAGCATGCATAGAGCTGAATGAGGGTTTTCTTTGCGGCTATACGTTAAGAAAGCTTTATAGATTGGAAGATGGAGATGGCTATGCTGTGGCTAATGCTCTGCTCAGTGCTGGAATTAAGCTAAGCAAGGATGATTTTGTTAAGTTTTTTGAACGATATTATGGAGGTGAAGCTGATGAGCGCGAGCAAGCAGATCAATGAGATTAATCCAAAATGGCCTGTTCATGTTGGTATAATACTTGATGGAAACAGGAGGTTTGCAAAGAGATTGATGCTCGAGCCATGGAAAGGGCATGAATACGGAAAGGAAAAGTTGAAGAAATTATTTGAGTGGTGCAAGGAATTTGGTGTTAGAGAATTGACTTTATATTGTTTTAGCATGCAAAACTTTAACAGGCCGAAGAGGGAATTTGATTATTTGATGAAGATTTTTATTGATGCTGCAAATGAAGCGCTTGAAGATAAGAGAGTTCATGAAAATAAAATAAGGATAAGGGTGATTGGTAGAAAGCATTTGTTGCCGAAAGAAGTTCAGGATGCTTTTACGCGACTTGAAGAAGCGACTAAAGATTATGATGAATATTTGATTAATCTTGCTATTGCTTACGGCGGAAGAGAGGAAATAATCGACGGGATTAAGAAACTTGCTGAACACGTGCGGCTTGGAAAGGTTAAAGTTGATGAGATAAATGAAGGCGTGTTTAAGGAGTATCTCTATCTTGCTGATGAACCCGATATGATAATAAGAACCGGAGGTGAGCAGAGGACGAGCAATTTTCTTCTGTGGCAAAGTATCTACAGTGAATGGGTCTTTTTAAAAAAGACGTGGCCCGAGTTTGAGAAAGAGGATTTTGAATGGTGTTTGAATGAATATGCAAGGCGTGAGCGAAGGTTTGGAAGATGAACAGCGTGAAAGTAAAAGCAGATGGTTCCTGAAGCTTATTCTTGCTGTGTTTCTTCTGCTTTTGATTGTTCTTTTTGTTGTTCCCTATTATGGCGTTAAGCTTGATCCCGAACCTGAAAGGATTATTTCGATTGAAGAAGCTCTGGAAGGAAGACGGTATGCTAAAGACCTGATAAAGTTTGTTGCTGATAAGGTTGTTGCAAATGCTTGCATGAGCGGGAATAAGGTTTGTCATGCAAAAGCACTGTTTTATTTTGTAAGGGATAATTTCAAGTATGTGGCTGATCCGATCGGAAAAGAATATATTGAAAGGCCGGAGGAATTCCTGCTTGCTGGCGGCGGTGATTGTGAAAGCGGAAGTTTGTTTCTCGTTGCTTTGCTTGAAAGGGTTGGCATTAAAGCAGAGGTTGTTGCAAAGAGGGGGCATGCGTTTGTAAGGGCTTATTTGCCTGAAATATTAAAAAAATATAAGAAGGATGGTTATGTCTATCTTGATTGGACCTGCAAGCAATGCGGGTTTGGTGAGTTGAGGTAAAATGAAAGACGAGGGAAAGGAGCATAAACGCGTTTGGATTTATGAAAAATTAGATAGAATTTGGGAAGAATATCTCTGGGCAGGAATTCATATGGTTGAAGCGGTAAAAGCAAAGGCATGGGATCAATTTTGGGAATATTTGGATTACGCAGATTGTTTGGAAGAATTGCTTAAGGAGTTTTCTATTGATGAGCACGGTGATTTTTTTCAAAAGAGATTTGGAGATGTTTGCGAGAAGGTTTTTGGAAAAAACTATGCGCGTTTGGCTGATGGGCTTTTAAAGGAATATTTAAGAGTAAGCGGAATGTTTCCTGAGCTATTGTGAATGTTGTGAATGATAACATTTTTAAAATAGACGGTTTTTTTGCTTGGAAAAATGGAACTGATCTGCAATTCATGCAAGACAAGGATAGCGAATCAGCCTGGAAGCGTTGTTTTTCCATGCCCAAAGTGCGGAAAGTATCAGATAGTAAGATGCTATAGATGTAGAAGGGCTGCTGTGAAGTATAGGTGCCCTGAATGCGGATTTGAAGGACCTAACTAATGAGGTGTTTTTGAATGGCAGATGTTGTTGTTACCCTGAAGGTTATGCCAAAGGGTGTTGATGTGGATTTGAATGCGCTGGCTGAGAAGGTCAAGGAAAAGATTTCTGCTTTTGGCGGTGAAGTCGGAAAGGTTGAAGAAAAACCCGTTGCTTTTGGGCTGAAGAGTTTGATGATCTATTTTGTTATGCCTGAGGAAAAAGGAAGTACAGAGCCTTTGGAGAAGGAGATCGAAATGTTTGATGATGTTGAAAGCGTTGATGTTGTTGATGTTAGGCGGGCTGTAGGTTGATTTTGATTTATTTTGTTAATTGTTTTATTGTTTTTATTATGTCTTCTTCTTTTGCTGTTGTTCTTATGCCGTAATCGCTGAAATGAGTTCTTGCTGCTTTGAAACCTGCTTTTTTTAGATTTGCCATCAGAGATGTGAGCTTTGGTATTTGAAGTTGATTCTTTTTGCAAAGAGCATGGTACTGCATGAATGGAAAATTCAGTATTTTGCATTCTTCTGCTATTCTTTTAAGCATGGTTGCTTCGTGCATTTTCGCTATGGCTTTGGCAAGTGCATTATTCCAGAGAGGGCCTGTCCAGAGAGGACCGATTTTATCTTCTATTGTTTTGTGGTACGCTAAAAGCCTGTCTGTTTTTGTTGCACCTTTTTTGCAAATGAAGAATGCGCGATAGTAGTGCTGTTTGTAATATGAATATATCGGCGTTAGGGCTTTTTCGTACTGCGCTGCAATGAGTTGGACTTTTCTTATTAGAATGCGGAGAGCAAATTCATGAGCTGAAGGATGTTTTGCTGCGGGCTTTGCCCAGTATTTTCTGAGGCATGTTTTTGGATATGTTCCTGCTAGCGGAGCTGTGTCTGTTGCTGTTACTGCGAGTATTGCATTTCGGCTGAGGGCTTTTATTGCAGCGTCGAGGAATGGATTTGGACTGCCAAAGGGATCTATGTCAATGTAATCAAAACCTTTGTTTTCAATGAGGAATAAGTTTGCATCTTGATTAAAGATCTTTGCTTTGGTTTTGGGTATTTTGTTTAAAGCGAGATTCTTTTTTATTGCTTGGGTGGCTTTTTTGTTAATGTCGTTGAAGAGAATTTCTTTTACCGCTTGATTTGCTTCAAGGATTAATCTTATACCGCGAATTCCTGAGCCTGCCAATGGAAGTGCTATCCTGAACTTCCTTTTTTCTTTATTTGCGATGTAGGAAACGATCAGAACAGAGATTGTTCTGTTCAGAGCCATTGCAGGATTGTAGAAAACCGGCATGTCTTTTGTCGGAATCTGTTTTGTTCTTGGAATATATGTTTTTGCTTTTCCTTCTATGATTTGGGGCATTTTCTTTTAAGAAGAAATGATAAAAAATAAAACTTGTGGTTTTGTATGAAAAGTTATGAATGCAAAGTTGTGTTTAAAGGAAATTGGGAAATTGGGCGGGATAGAAAAGATAGTTTTGCATTATAAATGGTACTTGCACATGAATGAGAAGGAACGCGCAAGGGATTATCTAATATTACGAATTGAGCATGAACACGGCGTAGTTGAATTCGGCTTTAGGCCGACTCGATTACGCGATGAAACAGCTGTTAGAGAATATCTGCTTGGCTTTTTAAAGAAGACTTTGCAAAAGAGGAGCATAAAAAGAAAATTAAGGAAAGAAGGTTCGCTCATTTGTTTATATCAGAATGTTCCTATTTACTCCAAGCGCTTCGATGAGTTTTTGCGTCAATACTTGAATGGTTGAATCGTTTTCTATTGTTATGTCTGCCATTTGCATGCATTTTTTGACTTGCTGACCATGTGAGGATTCGTCTTTGCCGAGATCTCTTTCATCGATTTTAATGAATTCCTCCCAAGTTTTTGGATCTGAAGGTCTATTGCGAGAAAGCATGAATTGAAAGCGTTTTTCTCTTGGTGCTGTAATGCTTATCAAAATGAAGTTTTCATTAAATGCTGTTTTGAATGCCATTACTTCAGCTGGATTTCTGATGCCGTCGATGACAAAGCGATTGTTTTGGGTATGTTTGACTTTTTCTATGATTCTGTCTGCAAGAACAGAGTTTCCAAATTTTAGACGGAGTTCATTTCCGATGTCTTGGAGCTGTTTTGTTGTATAGTTCGCTAAGCCGCGATTTCTTGCTTCTTCGCGGACTATGTCCGAAAGGGAAAAATAAGTAAAGCCTTTTGATTTAAGGAAATCTGCAATGACGCCTTTGCCGCTGGCTTTTGGTCCGGTTAGGCCGATAATAAGCTTATGCATTTTTATTATTGCATCCGAGACAATAAAGGTATCTTTTATAACCGAGGATTTTCTTCTGGATTTGCTTGTTTTTTACAAGTTTTGATAGAGTCTTAAGAAAGTTTTGGTGTGTTGGTGCTTTGTTGAATTTTTGTTTAAAGAGAAGCTCGAGCTCTTTTGCTGTTAACCAACGCTTTTTGTTCTTTTCCATTAATTCAAGAATGTCAAACCAATACATTTTCAGCTGGGATATTTTTCTATCTGTTGTCTAAGTTTTTCTAATTTTTGTTCGTCGTTTAAAAAAGATTTGATAGTACACATATTTGCTGGGGATGGATGCGGAATGGCTACGTAAGGATAGTCACGATAAAATGATTGAAAAAAATTCTCTACATGCTTTCCTAAAGTAAGGAAAAGCTTTACGCTGTTTTCAGGAAGTTCTCTTTTGAATCTGATTGTTGCGCATATAAGGGTTTGTGGAAAATATCTCGGGTCAAAGGGCTTTGGTTTGTTGTTTATTTTTGCCGGGCATTTGATAAGAGAGGTTAGATGTACTTTTTCTTCTAAAGATTCTGGTTGAAAGATTTGTTCTGAATCATTGAAGCCGAGTATTTGCGGAATATATAATGCTTCAAGCATTTCTGCAAGATTCCTTCTCAGTCTTCCAGAAAAAGCTGCTCTTGATAATGCTTCTACTGGATGTGTGCCTTGATTTACCAATTCCTGATAAGTTTTAACTTGCTGCGGTCCTGGTGAGAAGCCGATTATAGCAATGATCGGGTTTTTTGGTGAGTTGCCGATCGGACAATAAGTTAAAGTGAGCTTTTTTCCTCGATTATTGTATACTTCGAGCTCTTCAAAAGGTTTTGTAGTGCACAGATAACACTGAGGTATTGACAGGCTCATAGGAAGATTATTTTAGGAAAGATTTTAAAATTTATTGGCAAAATGGAGAGTTATGCAGATCAGAAAAGTTATTTGTACTGTGATGGGGCATGTTGATCACGGAAAGACGACGATTTTAGATAGAATTAGGAATACTGCTGTTGCTAAAAGCGAACCCGGTTTGATAACGCAGGCTATTGGGGTAAGCATAATTCCCATTGAAGCTGTTAGGAAGATTTGCGGAAAACTGCTTGATGCGCTGAAAGTAAAGATAACTGTTCCTGGATTGCTTTTTATTGATACGCCTGGTCATGCTGCCTTTACTGCTTTGCGAAGGCGGGGAGGCAGCTTAGCTGACATAGCTATTTTGGTTGTTGATATAAATGAAGGAAGCATGCCGCAAACAGTTGAGTGTATTGAAATCCTGAAGGCTTTTAAGACGCCGTTTGTTGTTGCTGCAAATAAGATTGATTTGATTCCCGGATGGAAAAAGCAAAGCGATTTGTTGCTTGAAAATATTGAGAAGCAGGACGCCAAAGTGATTGGTGAATTTGAAGGAAAGCTATACGAGCTTGTTGCAAAGCTGAACGAGTTTGGTTTTAATGCGGACAGGTTTGACAGGGTAAGGGATTATACGAGAGAAGTAGCTATAGTTCCGATAAGTGCTGCAACTGGTGAAGGTGTTGCTGAGCTTTTGATGGTATTGATCGGTTTAGCGCAGCGCTATCTTGAGGAAAGTTTAAAATGCGATCTTGATGGGCCTGCGAAAGGAACTGTTCTTGAGGTAAAAGAAGAGAAAGGAGTAGGTATTACTGTTGATGCGGTAATTTACGACGGTCATTTGAAGATTAATGATACTTTGCTTATAGCAGGACTTGACGATGTTATTGTTACGAAGGTCAGGGCTTTGCTTGAGCCTGCACCCTTGGCTGAGCTTAGGCTTGGAAAAAAGTTCCAGAGGGTTAAGGAAGTTAAAGCTGCAACTGGTGTAAAGATCGTTGCACCGATGCTTGAGAGGGCTGTTGCAGGAATGCCGTTGAGGAGCTGTAAGCCTGATGAGGTTGATGTTGTTAAAGAGGAGTTGATGAAAGAAGTTGAAGAGGTTTTGATTGAAACAGAAAAGGTTGGTGTTATAGTGAAGGCTGATTCTCTCGGCAGCTTGGAAGCGGTTGCTAAGTTGCTTAGAGAGAAAGGCATTCCTATTAAAAGGGGAAGCGTTGGAGAGATAAGCAGGAAAGATGTTGCTGAAGCTATAGCTAATCTCGGAGTTGATCCTCTTTATGGAGTTATTCTCGGATTCAATGTTGGTGTTGCAAAGGATGTGAGTGTTCCTAGTCAGATTAAGGTTATAACTTCTGATATTATCTATAAGCTGATTGAAAAGCTAGAGGAATGGCAGGAAGCTGTCAGGAAAGCTGAAGAGGAAAAGGAATTTGCAAAATTGGTTAGGCCGTGCAAGGTTGAGATTTTGAGGGGTTATGTTTTCAGGCAGAGCAATCCTGCTATAGTCGGTGTTAGTGTCGTTGAAGGTGTGCTAAGGCCTAATACGCCGATGATGCGGGTTGATGGAAAAAGCGTTGGATATGTGAAGGGTATTCAAAGTGAAGGACAGAATGTAGAGAAGGCTGAAAAAGGAAAACAGGTTGCTATTTCTTTGCCTGATGTTATTGTTGGAAGGCAAGTCAAAGAGGGCGACATTTTGCTGAGCGATGTTCCTGAAGATGATTTTAGAAAGTTGAAGCGATTAAAGAAATTTTTGAGTAAGGAAGAGATAGAGCTTTTGAAGGAGATCGCGCAAATAAAGAGAAAGAAAAATCCTGTTTGGGGGATATGAAAAGATAAAATAAGCAGTTCTGTTAACTTATCTCCGAGCCAAGGATTTTTCCGCCTAATCGCTGTTAAATGCCTAGACGAGCGTTAGCGAGGAGAACGCAATGGGTCAAGGATTTGCGTAACAAATCCGAAGAAGTTGAGAATTTGACTTTAGAAGAAACTTTAAATATATTAGATCTAATTATTTTTTATGAATAACTTATTTGAGTCTTTCAAGAAAAGATGGCACAAAAAATCTGAAGAATTTAAAAAACTCAAATTAGATGGGCAAGCTTGTATGAGTATTTACAAGATGTTTCTTAAAGAATATTTGTATTTGATGCGATATGTTAAGAAAGAATCTATACAAAATTTTTATCTTGAAAGAGAACAACTAGCAAATGATGTTAAAGAAGCTTTAGACGTAGCATTTTGTAATCATAAAAGATTTCTACGTAGGACTAGTTGGTGGTATAGATTATTTTCTGGGAACAAAAAATTAGATTTTAGTATGTTCAAATTTCCAAAAACTTGAATGCCGAATTCTCAATTGCATTTAACTCGTGTTATGCGATCGAACAGAGCGAGGTTTGGGAATATAGCGAAGCGGAATAATGCACGTTGTGTACTCGGGTTGGGAATAGAAAAAAATAGAAAGATTTAATAAATTTGAATATTTTTTAAACAAAATGAAAAGTGAAATGGTAACTATTCCTAAGGCGGAATATGAAGAATTAAAAATGAAAGCTGAAATAGATACGGAATTCTTAAAACAACTAATCGAAAGTTTAAAAGATATTAAATACAAAAGATTGAAAAGAATTAAGTAGATTTCAATAATTCTTTTATTTCTTCGCCAAAAGTCCTAAGCAATAGCCTAATGGAATTTATAACTCTTTGTTGATCCTTCTTTGTGCTTATAGCCACAAAAACAACGGATTCTTCTTTTTCGTAAATTATAAAATAAACTCGGTAATTTTTAAATTTCTTTTCTCTGAACCATGGAAAATCTATAGGTTTTCCGACATATGGATTTTTAACTATTTGATTTTCTATTTTGTCCAGCCAATTTTTGAATGTGGGGTTTATTTTTCTTAATTCTTTTTCGAATCTGTTTGTATGAAAAACTTTGTACATGAAATTTTAGATAAAAACTTGCTATAAAATTTTTACTTTTCGTAGGTCGCATAAACTTAATGGACATAACTGATTGGACTTCATTAAATTTTTTTCATTTGCGGAAAAGTTAGCATCACACAAAAGTTTACTTAACTATTTATGAAGGAATGGATGTGAGACTTAATTTTTAAACTGTTAAAATATTCGGATGCAAAAGATTATCTTGTATGTCCGAAAAATTTTTATCAAATTTTCTGATTTAGAAGATCTAAAACATTGCCTCAGAAAATGATGTTGAAGTTTCTTCGGAAACGAGAAGTAAAAAGATTTGATCGCTTGATTGAAAAGCAATGGGGAAGCAGGTTTAGGTTGGCTGATTATGGTATTCTGTTTAAGGAAAAAACAAGGAAGATTTATATTGTGAGTAGAGACATTGATAGGATTACTGGAAAAGAGAGATTGTTTAGGATTGATTCTGTGGGACTTTATTTCGGTGAGCTAACGAAATGGAATTTGCTTAGGTTAAGCATAGAAGGAAGTCAGCTTGTTGGAAAAAGTGCAAAGAAGAATGTTGTTGAATTTAATGCAAGGCAAATCAAGGAATGGATAAAAGGAGAAGACGTTGAAGTTGATGGTTTTGATGGAGAAGGTTTTGCTTTGATAAAACATGAAAGCGACTTCTATGGCTGTGGAAAGGTGCTGAAAAAGAATGGAAAGGTGTTTATTTTGAACTTTGTTCCGAAAGCGAGAAGGATTAAAAAGATTTGATTACGGCTTTCTTTCTGCCTCTTTGAGAACGTCCTCTATTGGCTTCTTCTCTTTTGCTTTTTTTATTTCTGCTTCTAGATCAACGCCAAGGTCTTTGAGTGCTTTAAGATGGGCTTGAATGAGTTGTTCAACGATAGCAACAAGTCTGACGAGTTCTGCTCTTTCTTTGACGAGCGTTGACAATGCTCCTTTATGAAAGCCGATTTGTTCTTCTTTTGTTTGTTCTGACATTTTAGATTGTGTGGGACAGAAATAGTTATAAAGTTTTTGAAAATTTTTTTGATTATGGCTGTTCTTGTTACTGGCGGTGCTGGATATATAGGAAGTCATGTTGTTAGAGCTCTTTGGGATAAGGGCAGGAAAATAGTTGTTGTGGATCGTTTTTCTCCTGAAAAAAGCGGGGCAATTCTAAAATGGGCTAGATTTTATAAAGGTGATTTTGGCGATGCGTCGCTTTTAGAGAAGATTTTTTCTGAAAATGAAATCGATGCTGTTATGCACTTTGCTGCTTACATAAGGGTTGATGAAAGCATGGAAAAGCCGTTGATGTATTTTGAAAATAATGTTGCTAAGACGATCGTTCTTTTAAGGGAAATGCAAAGACACAATGTTGAGCGGTTTGTTTTTTCTTCAACGTGTGCTGTGTATGGAACGCCTAAGTATTTGCCTTTGGATGAAAGGCATCCTTTGAATCCTGAAAGTGTTTACGGAATGACGAAGATGATGGTTGAAGATATTTTGAAGAGTTTGTCCGCTGCTGGAAAGCTTATGTTTGTTAGCTTGAGGTATTTCAATGCCGCGGGGGCTGATTGGAAAAGTGGGATAGGTTACTATAAGAAGTTACACTTGATTCCAAAGATATTGGATGTTGTACTTGAAAAAGAACCTGAGCTGAAAGTTTTTGGAACAGACTATGACACAAGGGACGGAACATGTATAAGGGATTATATTCATGTTCTTGATCTAGCTGATGCGCATGTTCTCGCGCTTGAATATTTGGAAAATAGCGGAAGAAGTGATTTCTTTAATCTTGGAAGTGGAAAGGGCTACACTGTTAAGGAAGTGATTAAAGCAGTTGAAGAAGTATGCGGAAAGAAGATTCCTTTTGCTGAAGCTGGCAGACGGCAAGGTGATGTTAGTGCATTGTTTGCTGATAACAGAAAAGCAAGAGCTGTTTTAGGATGGGAGCCAAAGAGAGAGCTGAAAGAGATTATTTCATCGGCTTGGGAATGGCATAGGAGGGTTTTTGCGTGAGTTCATTAGCAAGACAATATATTGCTATGTCATTTTAATTTCTGCTTTACGAATTTGGTGGAGCCGATCTCTAATTGCGAACCACATATTCACTTTGTTGTTCTCTTTCAATGTAAAATTGTAAAGCAAATTAGTTCTTCCATCGAAAGTGATATTAAGAAATAACGGACTCTAAGCATTTATTTAGTTTTTCTACATAAATTTCAAATAATCTTTCGTCGTAAGTTTTCTTTTTCATAGGGACGTGATGTGCTTCTT
>CAZFJK010000022.1:0-12258 GCA_964519225.1 uncultured Methanosarcinales archaeon
ATGGGCCCATAGCTTAGCCTGGAAGAGCACCCGGCTCTTAACCGGGGGGTCGGGGGTTCAAATCCCTCTGGGCCCATATTTAATCAAAATGTATCAAAACAGGAAAATATTTGATGTGCATGCACACGTAGGAAAATTTGGAAAATGGTTCTTAAAGGGTCATGAAATAGAGCCATTCAAAAATAGAGAAATTGATTCTATTGAATCTCTGCGTACGTTCATGAAAGAGAAAGGTATAGATTACATCATTGTTATGCCGCATTATACGCCAGATCAGACAAAACCTTTTGTTGAATATAATCCGCTTGTAGTTGAATGTATCTCGAAAATAGAGAATGCGTACGGTGGACTGTGGATTTCGCCAAGAGAAGACGTTTGGCATCTTTCTGAAAAAGTACTTGATAAAGAACCTCACCCAAAAATAAAAGTGTTAAAAATCAGTCCTGATAGCTGGCCAAAAGGAGTAAGTATGGATCCAGGCAGTTGGAATGAAACATTTAGGAAGAACTTTGAAGAGATAATAGATTTTGCCAAAAAACATAACTTGATAATACATTCTCATACAGGAAGCGGCAATTCTGATGTTATGAAATATGTGCCCTTTGTCGAGGCTTATGGTAGAAAAGTTAGACTTCATTTTGTTCATATGGGTGGTTCTGCAGGAGGACACTTTGCATTTATTCCGAGATTTATTGAATGGTTAAAACAGGGATATGACTTTTATTGTGATACTTCTTTCTGTAGGGGATTTGCGCCTTATTGGCTCGTAAGGAAACTTCTTGAGGAATACCCAGAGGGCTTATCGAGAATTATGTTCGCTTCTGATAATCCTTGGGGATTATGGGAAAGTGAGTTTTGGAGAGTAGAGGGAATGCCCGTCGATGATGATATTAAGGAGAAAATTTTTTATCATAACGCCGTAAGAGTATATCTGGGTGATGAAAGATGAAGTTGATCGTTTTTAACTTAAGTACTTTGCTTTCAGGCGAACATGTTGGTGGCATTTACAGGTTTCTTGCGGAACAATTTGGAAAAAGTGAAGAATATGATCGCATAGGAAAAGAATACAAAGAAAGAAGGAAAGAGGGGCCCTGGGGTTTGGATCAGGTTGCAAAGCTCTTTGAAGGAGTTAGCTGTGATGAATTTAGAAGAGCATGTGCCTCATATGTAGATAATTACATAAAAGAAGAAGCTAAGACGGTCCTAAGAAAATTAAAAGAAAAAGGAATTATGATTGGTATTCTTACTTCGAATCCGTATGCTGTTATAGATGCTCTTGCAAAGAAAATAGGTGTTGAATTTGATTTAGCGGTAGGTAATGAATTTGAATGTGTTGAAGGAAAGCTGAGTGGAAAATTGAAAGAAGTTGTTGATAGGCATGTAAGAAAAGAAAAATTAGAAAAGTTTATCTCGGAACACAATATTTCGAAAAATGATATAATTTATGTGGCATGTTCATTAACAGACATTCCTGCAGCAGAACTTTGCGGAAATATTTTCTGTGTTGATGCGCACGATGAAGAGCTTAAAGAAAAATGCACATCACCTTTAGGTAATTTAAGTGAGCTTTTGTCTTATGTCGAGTGTTGACTTAAAACAAAACTTTTTTATTTAACTTTTCAACGGATTTCTAAAAGCCTCCCTTATGCTTATGCGGGGGTGGCCGAGTGGTCAAAGGCGCAGGACTTAAGAGCTTGCGCAAAGGGCTACTCGCCCTCTAAGAAATCCTGTCCCGAAGAGGGTTCGTGGGTTCAAATCCCACCCCCCGCATTATCAAATTTAGAAAATATGAAAACATGCCCCCGTAGCTCAGTGGTTGAGCGCTACCTTGGTAAGGTGGAGGTCCCGGGTTCGATCCCCGGCGGGGGCTGATTTAACTTTACGATGAGAAAGAAAAGGGTTTCAAAAAGAAAGGATATAAAAAAAATTGCAAGGCAGAGAATACGAATATTGTTCGGGCAGGCAGAAAAAGTATTCAAAAAAGATCCGAAGCTTGCTGATAGATATGTGGCAATAGCAAGAAGAATAGCAATGAAAGCCCGTGTCAGGATTCCGAGGGAGTTTAAAAGAAGATTCTGCAAACATTGTTATGCTTATCTCGTTCCTGGCGTAAATTGCAGAGTTAGGCTTGTCGGACAAAAGGTTGTTTATTACTGTTTTAGATGTAAAAAATACATGAGATTTCCTTATATAAAAGAAAAGAAGAATCAGAAGAAAGAGAAGAGAAAATGAATTTCAAACTCGAACTTGACAAGGTTGCAGAATTGATCCAAAAAGAAAAAGCAAAAAGGGTTTGCATTCAGTTAGCTGATGGATTGAAGCCTAAAGCCAAGGAGATTGTTGATTTTTTAGAAGAGAAGACAGATGCAACAATATTTATCTGGTATGGCAGCTGCTATGGTGCCTGTGATGTTCCGAAAATTGACGAATCCTTTGATTTGCTCGTTCAATTTGGACATAAGGAATTTAAGAAAAATGATTAGCAAAAGTATTATTTATATTATCGGTTTCTCAGGAGTTCTGTTTGGATTCTTGCTCAAAAAACTTGCTTTGGATGAATTGAAGGAAAAAAGCTTTGTCAAAAAGATAGTGCTGGCAAGAAAAATTGTGTTTGCTGTTACAACTTTCTTTTCAGTTATTCTAATAAAGAATTTTTATATTGATCTGGTTTTGATTTTTCTCTTTATTCTGTTTTTCAAAAGACGATTTTTGCCTTATACGTCTTTTGCTTTGATGTTTTTGTTTGGGTTTTCTTTTTTAACAGCACAATTGATTTTTATCTACGGTTTATTAGCGCCAGTTGAAATTAAAAATGGAATCCGCAATTAAAAGATACGATCTTCATGTACATAGCTGTTATTCGCCGTGCTCAAATTTAAAACCTAAAACAATCCTTAAGATAGCTCGCAGACTTGAATTAGACGGAGTAGCTATAACAGATCACAATACAATTAAGGGCGGTTTGGCTGTGAAGAGAGAAAACAAGGAAAAAGGATTTGAAGTGATTGTTGGTGAGGAAATTTCGACAAATCGCGGCGAAGTGATTGGGTTGTATTTGAATGAAGAAATTGAAAAAGGAACTGATTTTTTTGAAGCGATTGATTTGATCAAGCGCCAAGGCGGCTTAGTTGTGATTCCGCATCCGTTCAGTTTTGGTTTGATAAGAAAATCTGTTTCTTCATTAGATGAGGTTAGAAGTAAGATCGATGCAATTGAATGTTTCAATGGAAGATGCTTTTTTCCCTGGGAGAATTCTAAAGCAAGAAATCTTGCTAAGAAGTTTAATATTGCGTGTACTGCTGGAAGCGATGCGCATTTCTGGTTTGAGCTTGGAAATTGCATAACAATGTTTGAAAAGAAATTTTCATTGAGTGAGGCAATAAGCAAGAAAAAGACTTCTGTTGTCGGAACAATAAAAGGTGCTTACCTTGGCAGAGGATTGAGTCTTCTCGTTAAAGTTTACCAAAACTTTTTTAAAAATGGTAAGGGCATGGTTTAGAATGCCCCGGTAGCTTAGTGGTGGAGCGCGCGGCTGTTAACCGCGAGGTCGCCGGTTCGAATCCGGCCCGGGGCGCTTATTTTTGTTTTCTGGCACTCAAAAATTTTAAAAATAAATGCATAGTCGCCCATCATATGCGAAGAAATCTTGAAGCAATAATAGACACCATATGTGCAATTTCGCTCGCTGATATTCATTTTGCACGTATTGTTGATTTTGATGGAGAAGGGGAAGCCTTGTTTTTCGTGAACGATTTGTGGTATGAAATCTTTAATAGAGTTAGTTCGCAAGCCCCAAGAGAGAGATTGAGCAATCTGTATGCACCTGAACTATCTGTTATTAGGGTTAGAAAAAATGTTCCTAATATTATGAAATACGTATGCGCTTATGCAGACTCCAAACATTTTCCAGGTGTAAAACCAATCCATTATTTATCAGGCATCTTGGTTTTTTTAACCGAAGGTGTTGGTTTTGATGAAAAGCGTTTATATCATGAATTTCCTTGGATTGTGTACAAAACAATTTTGACTATTGCTCCTGTGCTTGGAAGCAGATTTTGCTATGATCAATTTGAAAGAGAAATTCTAATGCTATCTTCCAGAAAGGAATACCAACGGCTTATAGTGCGAGAATATCTGAAGTTCGGTTTCCTTTTTAGCTGGCGTAACAACACATCTTTATACGAAAGTATTGAAGAATACCATGGGCTTAGAAAAGCATTGGTTTTGAGAAGCATAGCTTACGGAATCGATTCCATGTTTAATAATCCATTGCTGGAAAAATTCTCTTTTGGATTTGCACAGCGTATTATTTGCGAAGGAATGGGTGTGCTTAAAAATATCTACGAAATCTTAAGGAGGGGTTTGCATCTGATAGGAGCATACGAACGGGAGATTCCTGGCTTAGACCCGATATTTTTAAGCGTGATGCAAGGAAAGCCTTTTGTGCTTATGCAGGAAAATGATTAGCATAAGTTTTAAGGATTTAAAAGAAAAATTCTTAAATAACTGTTCTTGCTCTTTAGTTTTTGGAGTTTTTGGGCCCGTGGCCTAGCCTGGTTGGGGCGTTCGCCTGATAAGCGAAAGGTCCGGGGTTCAAATCCCCGCGGGCCCATTGTTTTTATTTTATTTTCTTTCTCTTTCGATAAGTTGTAATTCATCACCATAAAGTTTAAATATCAGTTAGTATTCGAGAATGCTAACAAATTTATTGAAAACGAGGGGGTGTGTTAATGAAAAAGCTATTTTTAGTATGTTTTGTGGCTCTACTTTTATTGCTGAGTGGGTGCGGGATTTCTGATTACATGAAACAAAAGGAAGTTGGTGAAGAAGAGGAACTTAGTCTGCTTGAAGAGAAGGAATTGATTGAAGAGGGTGTAGAGAACATAACTGAAGAAACAGCTGAAGTTGAGGAAGAAGCAGAGATCAAAAAAGGAATCGAAGAAGTCGAAGAAGTGGTAGCAGAAGAAATTACTGAAAAAGAAACTAACGTTTCTGAAGAGAAAGAGGAGGAAGAAACAGTTTCTACAAAGGTTGAAGAAGTAAATGAAGAAGACTTTGATGTTATAATTAAAGTAAAAGAAAGAGACCTGGTTAATCTTCAACCAAAAGTTATAGATCCCGATAATGATGATATTGCTTTTACTTATAGTGAACCTTTAGATGAAAATGGGAAATGGCAAACTGATTACGGTGATGCTGGAAAGTATGTCATAACAATAACTGTGAGTGATGGTGTTACAACAACTGAGAAACAGATTCTTTTGGTTGTTGAAAAGGTAAATGTGCCGCCAGTAATTGAAGGTGTGGAAGACAAAATCGTTATTGATGAAGGTGACGTGCTCGAATTAAAGCCGCACGTTTATGATCCGAACAAAGATGAAGTGACGGTAAGCATAAGCCAACCAGTTGGAGACGATGGCATTTGGGAAACAGACTATCAAAGTGCAGGAGAATATACTGTTGTTATAACAGCAAGCGATGGTGAGCTTGAAACAACAAAAGAGATACAAGTTATCGTTAACAGAAAAAATGTTGCGCCAATAATTGAAGAATTAGAAGATGTTGAAGTGGATGAAGGTGAAGTAATTAAAATAACACCTAAAGTAACTGATTTGAACGGCGATGAAGTGACGATCACCTTGAGCGAACCCGAAGGTAAAGAAGATGTTTGGAGCAAAGAGAATGGCTCCTTTATTTGGAATACGACTTACACTGATCACGGTGAATATGTTATAACAGTCACTGCTTCCGACGGTGAATTAGAAAGCACAACAAACTTTACCATAACAATCAATGATATAAATATGCCGCCAGAAATTATTGACGTTATAAATGTGGGTGAAGAGGCCGAAGAAACAGAAACTACAGCTGAAGCAGAAAGTGAAAACGCGACTGAAGAATAAAATGTGGTATTGTAAATTTATTTTATTTTTCTTATTTTTAACCTTAGCTAGTTTTACTTGTTCTAATCTCCTTTATGCTAGTGATTTAGTTCCTAGTAAAGATGATATCCTTAAGGAGATTGTTGTATGCGAAACAGACACTATCAAATTGAAACTTTCTACATATGATGCTGACGGAGACAAACTTACTTATATCTTTTCTCCGCCATTAAATGAAGAAGGGGAATGGAAAACCAATTATGGTGACGCTGGTGAATATATTGTTAATGTAACTGTTTCTGATGGAGAAAATATCATTGCGAAAAGGGTTAAAATTATTGTTCTGCCTAAAAACAGGCCGCCGAAGGTTGTTATGCCTGATGAGGTCGTTGCTTTTGAAGGTGATTTGATCGAGATCAAACCAGAAATTTATGATTATGAAGATGATCAAATAACAGTAAGCGCGACACCTCCGCTAGGGGATGATTTGAAATGGCAGACCACCTACGATGATGCCGGGATTTATGATGTTGAGATTTTGTTTTCTGATGGTGAGAATGTCGTTAAAAAAAATGTTAAAATCATTGTTCAGGATAAGAACAGATTGCCAGAATTCACTGTAATTGAACCTGAAGATGATGCAATTTCGATAAAAGAAAGCCAAAATATTTCTTTTTATGTTGATGCTTTCGACCCAGATTTAGATGAACTTAATTTTCTCTGGTTTGTGGATGAAAAAAAAGTTGGTGAAGGAAAAAGTTTTGTTTTGAAAACTGGGTTTAAAGATGCAGGTAAAAAAACAGTTGAAGTTGTTGTTAATGACGGGAAAAACATAGTGCAGAAAAAGTGGTTTGTGCATGTTAAAGATGTGAATAGAAAACCAACATTGGAAGTAAGTCCTGAAAAATTAAAAGTGAAGGAGGGAGATCTTGTAAAACTCACAGTTAAAGCATCTGATCCGGACGATGATCCTTTTGACATTGACATTGAAGAGCCGTTTGATAAAAATTTCGAATGGCAAACAGACTACGATGATGCAGGCAATTATACAATAATGATTAAAGTTAGCGATGGAAAAGATAGCGTAAAAAAATTTGTTCATGTAGAAGTTAAGGATATGAATAGAAAGCCTGTCTTTAAAGATGTTCCTAAACTAAAGGTTGTTGAAGGCGGCTTTGTGACGCTAGATTTGAATACGTATGTTAATGATCCTGATGGCGATGAAATTACTTTATATGCTGGAAGGCTGCCGAAGGGGGCTGAATTTATTAACGGTATTTTAATTTACAAACCCGGCTTCGATACCGTAGTACATAGCCACGGTTTGCTCGGCTGGAAAAACAAAACTCAAAAGAAGATTGTTGTTTACGCTTCTGATGGAAAAGATGAAACAAAGAAAAAAATACGTATTGATGTTTTTGATAAGAACAGACCGCCAACAATTGAATCTATAGACGATATTTGGATAGAAGAAGGCGATGAGATTAGAATTAATCCTAAAGTGAGCGATCTAGATTGTGATGAATTAAAAATTACTTTCAGTCCACCACTTAATGAAAGAGGGCAGTGGCAAACAGATTACGATGATGCAGGGTCATACGTTGTTAGAGTAACTGTTTCAGACGGAATCGACAATACATCTTTACAGTTTAAAATCAATGTTGAAAATGTCAATCGGCTTCCTGAAATAAATTTGCCCGAGAAATTTGAGATTTTTGAAAATGAAACATTAAAGATAAATTTTGCTTCTGGTATTTTTGATCCTGATGGAGATGAGTTAGAAATTCTTGTAAAGAACGTGCCAGAAAATGCAACTTTTGTTAATAACACTTTTGAATGGATACCGAGTTTTGACTTTGTTCAAAATGCCGAACTTAGAAATGCTACACTTGATTTTGTTGTAAGTGATGGAAAAAATTTAACCAGCGGCAAGATTGTGATTGAAGTTAAAAATAAAAACAGGCCGCCAAAGATAGAAAAAGCATTACAATCAGCTAAAACAGTGTTTGTTGGTGATAGTGTTCATTTCAAAGTTGTTGCGTCTGATCCTGATGGTGATGAGCTTTTATATAAATGGAAATTCGGTTTGCTTGATGCTGTTGAGGGCGCAAGCATGCTAAGAAGAACTTTTACTTCCAGTGGTAATAAGCTGATTAAGGCGATTGTTTGCGACAAAGAATCATGCATAGAGCAATCTTTTTCTGTAAGTGTTGTAGGTTAATTGTTGTGAGTTGATATTTAACTGAAAAGTTTTTAAAGAGCAATGTGTGTTCTGCTAAAATAAAAAAACAAAAGGGGTGAAAATATGACTCCGATCGAGGTTATGGCTCTTATTTTTGTGCTTCTTGGCATTGCAAAGCTTGTTGCGGTGTTTGTTAGTCCGAGAAGCTGGTTGAAAGTTGTTAGGATCGTATATAAAATACCCTGGATAACAGCAATCGTTGCATTGGTATTAGTATTTGTTACATTGGGATATCTCCTTATAGAGTTGACAATAGTTCAAGTATTTGCAGTAATGCTGTTTGTATGCTTTTTGATGATGCTCGGATGGGCGCCGTTATCAAAAGAAATGATAGAGTTCAAAGAAAGATTAGCAACAAGGACAAACTTAAAACGATTGTGGCTTGCAATAGCGGTTTGGATAATCCTGCTTGTTTGGGCATTGTATACAATCCTTTCTTAATTTTATTTTTTAAATGGACCCTACGATTAAGCTTGCTTTGGAAACTGTTGAACTTGGTAAGCAGGCTATAGTTTTCTGCGGAACAAAAAGCAGTGCTGAGAAAACAGCCGAAGAAATCGCAAAGAAAATTAAAGTTGATGATGTAAAGCATAAAGAACTCTCTGTTCTTTCAGATCAGCTTTTGCACGTGCTTGATAAGCCAACAAAGCAGTGCGAAAGACTTGCTAAATGCGTGAAAAAGGGAATTGCATTTCATCATGCAGGACTTGTAAATAAACAGAGAAGATTAATTGAGGATAATTTTAGAAATGGAACAATAAAGATAATATGCGCAACTCCAACTTTAGCTTATGGAGTCGATCTTCCAGCTTTTAGGGTTATTATCAAAACATTGCGAAGATACGAACATGGATATATGGAATGGATTCCTGCGCTTGAGTATTTGCAAATGGCCGGAAGGGCTGGCAGACCTAAATATGATAAAATAGGCGAGGCAATAGCTATAGCTACAACAGAAGCAATGAAGGATGAGATTATAGAGCGTTACATTCAGGGGTTGCCTGAAGAAATTGTTTCAAAGCTTGCTGTTGAGCCCGTCCTTAGAATGCATCTTCTTGCGTTAATAGCGACTGGTTTTGTGCGAACAAAGAAAGATATAATTGAATTTTTTAAATCAACTTTTTGGGCAAAACAATTCTCTGATTTTGAAATGATCAGCGTGATTATTGAAAGAATGCTGAACCTGCTCGTGAAAATTGGTTTTGTTAAAAAACAAAAAGATATTTATAGGGCTACAAGGCTTGGCTTAAGAGTAAGTCAGTTATACATAGATCCTTTAACTGCGTATCACATTGTAAATTGTATCAAAGTTGCTGAAAAAGTTGGAAAAGAACCCAGTGCATTGGCTTTATTGCAAATGATTTCGCATACGGCTGAAATGAGACCGTTGCCGGCGGTTAAAGCTAAAGAATACGATGAACTGCAGGAATTCTTATTCAAGCATAGTAGAGAATTGCTTGAAAAAGAGCCAAGTATGTGGGATATTGAATATGAGGATTTTCTTTCATCAGTAAAGTTAGCAAGATTGTTTTTAGATTGGATAAATGAAATCGATGAAGAGATTATTCTTGAAAGATATAGAATAAGGCCTGGAGAAACGAGAGCGAAACTTGAGATAGCTGACTGGTTGCTTTATTCGGCAAGCGAACTGGCTAAGATTATTGGAAATAAGCTTTTTGCTAGTGCTGTTAAAAAGCTAAGGTTAAGAATGAAGTACGGTGTTAAAGAAGAACTGCTTGAGCTAGTTCAGCTTAAAGAGATCGGTAGAGTTAGGGCAAGAATGCTTTATTCTTTTGGAATAAAAAATATTGCTGATTTACGCATAGTAAAGAAGGAGCGTTTGAAAAAGATACTTGGAAAAAAGATAACTGAAAAGGTTTTATCGCAAATTGAATAAATAATTCAAATCTAGAATTTTGATTTAAAATATACAGCATTTAGATTATTTTGCTTTGCTAAAGCTTTGGCTAAATCATAATCTTCTTGAGAATCTCCAATGACAAGTACATTTTTTCCATGGCAAAGAAGTTCAAGTTTTTCTATTGTTTCTGGATCGGTTTTGTTTCCTGTTAAGATTACATAATCGAATTTAAATTGATTACCGTACTGCTCCGCTATTTCTTTCCTTGTTCTTGTAACTAAGATTTTGGTTGCATTTCTGTAGGTATTGAGTAATGCCCTTACGGCTTGGGGAAGTATTCGTCTTCTATAAAATGATGGATTTTGCGGCATCTTTATTTTAAAACCATTGAGATGATGTTCCAGCCATAAAGAACTTTCATGTTTTTTGCCATGCAGTAAATAGGATATGCCGCATTTAAATAGCCATATTAAAAAAGATGGTTTGGAAATATTCTCAGGTATCGATCTTAAAACAAGTTCAAGAGTGATTTGACCTGCCAGAGTTCCGTCAAGGTCTACTATAATAGTGTCTATTGAACTTGGATCAGTTCGCCTTTTGATTTTCCTCGCCATGGAAATCGCCTTCCAAATTGGTTTAAAACTATTAGAGTTCTTACGAAAAAGGTCCATTTGCAATAACTTTCTTTGTTCATCTCATAATATTTCTTTGGAAATCTGCTTTTCGATATGGCTTTTTTCAGAGACGCAATGAATTTTTCTTCGCTTGAGAAGTCTATTTCCTCTGGCCTTGGACAAAAAAGTGATGTTGCAATATCTTTTGGATGTCTTGAATCAGGGGTTGCTATTGCTGGAATTCCTGTTTCTGCAGCATATTGTTTTGCAAGTTGATTGTATTTGCGGGCATCAATTAAGCATGGAACTAATCTTATGCACTGGCTATTATGAACTTCAATAGCATCAATAAGTTCTTTTTCAAGAAGTTCGTCGAGTTTTTGTTTTCCGCATCCTCCGAAAGCTACGGCAAAAGGATGTGCTGCTATTGGTATGCCATCCATTTCTTTGATTTGCTTAGCATTGTCTGCAGGAGTGTTGTAAATTTTTGGCTGTTGATTTATGCATATTCCAAGTATATGGCCTTCTAATTCGTGGAATTCGATTGCGTGCAGCAGATAAAGATGATTTCCTGTTTTTTTATGTTTGATGATTGCTAGCCTATCTGAATAATGATCAAGCGAATATTTCTCTGCTAGTTCTTGCTCCGATAAAATTTTCGGAAGGTTTCTGTAAAGAAAATCATTGCTTGTGTCTGTTATTGCAAGAATGCCTGGTTTTTCAGCATTGGTAAGCTGCTTAAAAGCATCTCTCAAAAGCACCGGGATTTTTGAGTAGTTTGTTGAATAATCAGAAAATTCGCTGTGGTTATGCAATGAGATTTTTATTCTATCGGTTAAATCAATAGATTTTGGTTTTTTAGCTTGTTCTGGAAAGAGCAGCATATCTAAGCCAAAAGCAACTGTTGAAAGAGAAGAAAATCCAAGCAAATCTATTATTTCTTGAGGAATTGCATGAGTGGCTTTTCCTGCAGCATAAATAGCTGAAAGTCCAATGCCAGATAAAATTGTTGGAAGACCATAGTTATGATTCTTTTGATTCATTTTAATTTTTATTCTGTTTTTTGTTTATGTCTTCCTCTCTTTTCGACTTTTTCGAGACGTTTCAGAATTAGATCTGCATCTTTTGCGTGCTTTGCATAAGATTCTAGTGCTACTTTGAATGCTTCCTGCCAAACAGTGTAATGCTTGCTTTCAAGGGCTTGTCTGAAAAGGTGGAGGTCTACGGCTTTGTCTTCTACTTTATGTGAAAAGAAGCTCAGTCCAAAATCTATAAGATGGATTTTATTATCTTTTAAGATCATGTTTGAGGTTGTTAAATCGCCGTGAATTATGCCAAGGTTGTGAATTTGGGCTATTAGTTTTCCTATTTCTTTAGCGTAATCAATAGGGCTTTCTTCAAAGCAATCTCTGAGTTTCTTTCCTGCTAGAAATTCCATTTCTATGCGCATTTCTTTATCGCAAAAAGAAAAAAGCATCGGAACTGGAATTCCTGCTTCAGCAAGCTTTTGGATTACTTTTGCTTCACGTCTTGTTCTTTGCTTTCTAAATTGAAGATCCACTTCAGCTATTCTGTAATCTTTTGGCTGTCTTATCTTCACGACTCTATCTCCTTCTTTAATCAAAATTGCTTCTGCGCCTTGGGAGAGCATTTTAGATT
>CAZFJK010000023.1:0-11336 GCA_964519225.1 uncultured Methanosarcinales archaeon
GTTCTTTTCCATCGACAGCCTTTCCTCTTATCCCAAGCTCCTTTGCTATTGCCTCTGCTGTTAACTTATAATCTCCTGTTAGCATAATTACTTTTATTCCGGCTTCTTTGCAACGCTGGACTGCAATCTTGGCTTCCTTTCTCGGCGGATCAATCATTCCCTGCAATCCTACAAACACCATATCTTTTTCTTCGGGTTTATCGTTAAAAGCAAAACCAAGAACTCTCAGTGCTTGCTTTGCAAATCTTTCATTTACAGCAAGAATCTTTCGCTTTAATTGTCTGGTTAATCTTTCAACCCTTCCGTTGATGTAAATCCTGTTGCACAACTCGAGCAAAACTTCAGGAGCCCCCTTACAATAAAGAATTTTTTTCTTGCCAATCTTATGCACAGTACTCATCCGCTTTCTTTCACTGCTAAATTCTATCTCAGATATTCTCGGATATTTTAATTCAAGCTCTTCCTTGACAAAGCCGGCCTTTGCAGCACTTACAATAAGCGCTCCTTCAGTCGGATCTCCAATTACTTTTTCACCCTGCAATCTTGCATTGTTGCATAAAGCACCAATCCTTAAGATTAGCTCAATTTCCTTTGGTTTTATTTCCTTATCATTAAAATAGAATTTTCCGATCGGTTTATAACCTCTGCCGCTCACGCTATATTCCTTCCCATTCATCCAGATCTTTCTTACTGTCATTTCATTATGAGTTAAAGTTCCTGTTTTATCCGTGCATATCACAGTAACGCTGCCAAGAGTTTCAACGCTTGGTAATTTTCTTATCAAAGCATTCTTTTTTACCATCCTCTGTATGCCTAAAGCCAAAGAAATCGTGACAACAGCTGGCAGACCTTCGGGAATTGCAGCAACAGCAAGTGAAATAGCTGTCATAAACATTGTGAATTTGTTAATGCCCGCAAGAATGCCCATCAAAAACACGAGCCCACAAATCACTAATGCTCCAATACCAAGAAATTCTCCAAGTTTTTTAAGCTTAATCTGAAGCGGCGTTAGCTTTGTTTCCTTTGTTTGTATCATTCGTGCTATTTTTCCTATCTCTGTTTGCATGCCTGTTGCAGTAACGACTGCCTTGCCCCTACCTCTCGTCACGACGGTACCTGAAAAAACCATGTTGTGCTGGTCAGCTATCGGCAATGTTTCATGATACGTCATGATTGTTTTCTTTACAGGAACACTCTCTCCTGTTAATGCTGCTTCCTGCGTTTCAAGTTCATGTTCTTCAAGTAATCGAGCATCAGCAGGAACTTTCATACCTTCTTCCAATATTATCACATCGCCAGGAACAAGATATTTTGCATCTATTACCTGTTCAACGCCATTCCTAACAACCCTTGCTTCTATCGTGACGAGCTTTTTCAGGGCTTCAATTGCTTTCTCGGCTTTATATTCTTGAATAAAACCTAACACAGCGTTTATGACTAATATAGCAGCTATAACAGAAGCATCAAGAAGATGGCCAATAGCAAGCGAAATGAGGATAGCAACAATCAAAATGCCGACCATAAATGATCTGAACTGGCTGATAAAAATCTTAAATGGCGAAATTCTTTCTTCTTCTTTTATCTCATTCAAACCGTATTGCTCCAACCGCCGCTTTGCTTCTGCCTTGCTTAATCCATGTCTACTACTGCCAAGTTCTTCCAACACCTCTTTTGGCGTTTTTTTGTAGCATTCCACCTTCAACCAATTTAAATCATTGCTTTTTATAAAATTTATGTTAAATTTATATTTAACTTTTTTAAATTTTAAACTTAAAAAACTAAAATAATTAAACGAAAAATTTAAATATATTTTGAGCTTCCCCTAAAAGCATGCCTTTTGGTTTGATCACAGGAACTAAATGGGAAATTTTGCAGTTGCTTGCAAAAAAGAAACAATCTCCATCAGAATTAGCAAAAAAACTCAGAACAACAATCGCAAATGTTAGCACTCAATTACGTTTGCTACAGACGGCTGGCTTAATCAAAAGCGAAAAAGCTCGACTTGGCAAAGGAAAACCAAGAACAGTATACTCGCTTGCTGATAGGTTTGCTTTCATTGTTCTTCTTGCTGACGGTGTTGCAAAAGCAGAACGAATCAAACTAACAACAGACCAGCTGAAGGTGTTGAAAAAATGGCTCAAAGCCTGAATCTTATGCTCGGCGGAACTTGGCGAATTCAAAAGCCAGTGAGGGGTGGTCGAACAGGGCTTACAAGCCCATTCCTCGCTGGCAAAATTTTTAAGTTTGAATAGAAAAATAAAAACTAAACAAAAAAACAATGAAAAACAAAGACCTAAAAGAGGTGTTGATTGGAATCGTAATTATTTTCATAGTCTTACTCATATTCTTCTTAGGAGCAAAATACACAGGATTTCTTATTTATTCAACACAACCACCTTCGCAAGCATTTCAAGAACAAGAAACTGGGCAAACCGACTATGCAATACAAGCGATTCAAAACATAAGTTCGTGCCAAAATCTGACAAATCCAGATACGATTTATCGACTAAACCAGACAGTTACAGCAAACTCAACAAATAAATGGTGTTTCAAAATTATGGCTCAGAACATCACGCTTGACTGTTCAGGCCATTCGATTATTAGTGTTGGCATAGGAGGGGCAATTCTTATCAAAGACCAACAAAACATTTCGGTAGTTAATTGTACAATTATGAATTTTGCTTCGCATGTGCCTTATTTAGGAACAATGCATATTCAAAATTGCAGTGGAATTAACATAACCAATTCCCAAGTCATAAATTCAAGTCCACAAGAAGCAGCCATTTATTTTAGAGATACTACAAACGGAGTTTTGAAAAATATTACCATTACTAACGCAATAGGAAACGGTATTTCATTTTACAATTCAACAGATATCCATCTTCAAAATTCATACATAGCAAATAATTCTCTTTATGGAGTCTCCATACAAGAGTACTCCAATAACATCACAATAACTCAAAATCAAATACACCATAACTCGTATGGCATATATTTTGATGGCACGCCTTACAGTTGCAATATCTTAAATAACCATTTTGAAAATAACACATACTATTCAATTTTCTTTACATATTTCAACCAACCTAATTGTAATCATTCCATTCAAAACAATACGATGGAAGAAAATCTGTTGATCTTGTATTATCACGATGCTTCAGGCATAACCGTTGAAAACAACGACTCTATTGGCGAATTAATTTTCTGCAATATATCTTCTTCCAGCGCTAAAAACTTAACAATACCAAAAGAAACATTCATAGTAAGGAAGGCTTGGAATCTTTCTTTCAGTAATTCCATATTCCCATCTTCTAAGTATATAGCAATGCATTTCGCCAACATTCATGATTCACACATAGAAAATATAACTGTACTGAATGCTTCGTACTCCGCATTGTATTATTTTAAGTCTTCAAATATCACACACAAAAATTTAACATTCTTCAAAAGCGGTTATGCAAGTGGAGGATCAGCTTTGTTTTTCGAAATAACACCAGCCAACCCGTCAGAAAATAACACATTCAATAATTTCAAAATCTATGAGACACCGAATTTCATTCATTATGACTCTCAAGTCACTTCTCCAAACAATTTCACAAATCTTACCCTCGGCTATAACGAAACTTTCGGGAAAGTGTTTTGGCCTTTCCTAAATCTTACATTTGCGCACATCAATTCTTCAACATCAAAGTTTGATCCAGAACTAATCGCGATAGATACGACAATAAACACACAGCTTGCCCAAAACGCAACCCTTTTCCTTTATTCAGCAGACACACCAACAATTTACTATGCCTCTGGATTTTATTCTACTAAAAATGATATAATCAGTTCACGCACTCAATGTCCTCCAACGAGATGCAGTGGTATAAACTATAACGCAACGACGAAACTCACTATCATAAACCTGACCCGGTTTTCTTCCTATGCAGCATCTTACTGTGGTGATGGAATATGCGCTCCTAACGAAGATCACTCCTCTTGTCCAGCAGACTGTCCAGCGCCGCCTTCTGGAGGCGGACCTTCTGTTATAAGAGTCAAACCAATTAAAGCACCCCTGGCTTGTATTCCCTCTCGTACAATAATAAGCTCCACACCCTGCGTCCTGAATATCTCACCAGGAGCAATCTACGGCGGTAAAAAAACAATTACTTATAAAATAATCAATTCCACTTGCGGGATTACTTATCAAACAGTAACTGTTTCGTGTAATCCTTTTGTTGCACTTCCCTATACTGCAGCACTACCTGTTAGTGTTATTTTCATAGGACATTTCATCACTCCGTCTTTCACAACATCTACTCCATCTTATACCCCAGCAACGGGCGGCTCTGCTATTTTTGTAATAAAACACAACGGCAGTTTCGTCTTGCCAAATGTTACAATAAATGTTACACCAAATGTGACAGAAGAAGCTTCTCCTATTACAGGAAAAATGACATCGCTGGGCATAACTTCAACTAAACTTAAAGGAATGGCTTATGAAAAATGCAAGGCTTTATTCAAACTCCAAAATGTTTCTTTTGAAAAAAAAGATCTTGCTCCAAACGAAGAATTAAAAGCGAAGATAGAATTTACAACGCCTTGGACTATCTTTTCTCAAATACCATTAATTTTCAGGCTTTACTCAAACAATGTACCAATTAAAGACTTTGTTTATCCGATAAATGTTGATGTCCCTGATTTCATGTTCGACATAATACCTTCTGATGATTCATTCGCTGTCTGCCTTCTATTCAATCCTGCAAAACTTCCCTGTACTAATGCGGCATATGAATTTGAATTAAACCTCAACAAAAATCACTGGACAAGCATAGCAGATCATTACGGCCCAATCAGAACTACAAAGCCCGTTCTAATAGCGTACGAATTTTCAACCGATCCAGCTATGCTAAAAAAAATTAAAACAGCGTCGCTCAAGCTTTATTGCAAAGGAAAAATTATTAAAAAGAAAACAATTCCATTGTGGAGGTGATTATCGATGTATGTGTTCGGCATAGATTTGCCATTGCCGGAAATAATTTTTGTCATTACGATAATAAGCGTAATCATCTTAGGAGAACTTGCAATAGTTCTATGGATCGCAATGAAAAAATTAAAAGAAATCAACAGACTCGTTTATGGAATAAGAGAAGTACGCGACAAAGAAATCGAGTTAATAGAAAAACTGAAGAAAAGATTATAATTATAGTTATCTCCCCTTCGCTTCGCTTACTTTAACTTCTGCCGCAGGAACTAACTCATTTATAATATCTTGAGGTATCTTTGCTTCCTTGAGTTTATCTCTTATGACTTTTGGGTCTTTTCCAGACATTGACGCGACGATCGTTTTTGCCTTGGCCATTAATTCCGCCCTCTTCTTCTCCAATTCTGCTTTTAATCGTGCTTTCTCTTCCTCGACCTTCTTCTTTTTCTCTTCACTCATTTCTGTTCTTTCTTCACTAATCTCTTTATCAAACTTTCCCTCGTCAACAAGCTTAAGCGCTTCTCTAGCCTGAACACCTTCAACCATTATTCCCATTGAATCGCACGTTCCGATAATTTCTTTTACTTTTTCTTTTAGTGTTTTTCCAGTTAGACTATCTTCCTTCATTTTTGCTATTTTTATTACCTGCTCGATAACTAAATTGCCGACAAAGTCTTCCTGCGGATTGCTGCTTCCTTTTTCAACGCCGGCTTCTTTTTTAATCAGCTCGGATGCCGGAGGCGTTCCAACACTTACAGTAAATTCTTTTGTTTCAGTATCCACCTCTACTTTAACTGGGACTTGCATTCCTTTAAAAGAAGCAGTTTTCTTGTTTATTTCCGCAACTACCTGACCAATATTCACGCCTAATGGACCTAAAGCTGGACCAAGCGGCGGAGCAGCAGTTGCTTTTCCTCCTTCAACCAAAACTTCAACAGTTTTCTTTGGCATAGCTAAACCTCAAAATTCTTCTTTTTAAAATTTATCCTTCTTCAGATTCTTCGCCTTCCCGTCTTATAACTTTAACTGCATCAATCTTTACTGTAATAGGAATTGGCACAGCAGCTTCAAGCAGTTCGACGACAACTTCCTCCTTAAGCTTATCAACCCTTGTAACCTTTGCCTGCTCTCTTTTAAACGGCCCACTGATTATTTCAACGATGTCATTCTTTCTTATATCGACTTCTCTTTTAGTCGGTTCAACCATATGTTCGATTTCTTCATATGAAAGCTCTCCCGGAAGAACGCCTCTCGCATATGGTACACCAGCTGCGGCTCTTTCAACGTCAGCTTTACTTTCTGCCTCAACAAATATATAACCCTTCATTCCATGCGCCCTTACGATAGACCAAACCCTCAAGCCCTTTTTCTCAACGTGCGAAATAATAAAATCCATAACCTGATCTTCTCTATTTGCGGTTGTTCGCAAAGCAAAAATTGGCATTTTTTAATCACCCGATTAATTGCTTAATCATATGGATTATGAAACCAATAGCACCGATTATCAAAATACCAGCTCCGCTCACTTTAACAATAAGCTTAAATTCCTCTTTTGTTGGTTTTCTTGTTACTTTAAGCACTCTTTTACATTCATACCAGAACCTTTTTAATTTATAAAATATTCCCGGTTTATGCTCACCGCCACTAACGCTTTGCTGTACCATTGGACAAAGAAAGAAGAACAAAGGTTTTTAAATCTTTGGGTTCTTCATGGAAGCGAGTTTAATGAAATCAGACACATCCATTACATTAATACCCTCTATTTTTATAGTCCTTTTATTAGGAACTATAATTATTTTTTTTCCATCAAAAAAATTTAGTTTCTCTCTTATTTTTTCAATTTCTTTTTTTGTTAAAGAATCTTTCCACTTAACTTCACCTAATATTTTTATTTTTTTGAATTCGATAAGAGCTATATCTACCTCCGGCTCTTCAAGAACAGCACACTTCATACCAAGAAGCTTACTTAAAAATTCTCTAAAGAACTTTTCTACATGAAACCCTATTTTCTCTTTAACAACTTTTTCTATAAACTTATTAGAAATCTCTCCTTCAATATAGTTATATTTTTCATCAAGGTAAAAATGAAGATCCAATAAGGGAGAAACGTGTTCATACCTAAATTTTTTCTTTTTATAAACTTCTAATTTTCTAAGTAAACCAATTTTTACTAAAACATTCAAATAATTTTGAATTAAACCTGGATTATCCTTCGGAATAAGCCTCTTTGAATAAAGAAAACTTGATATTTCAGTGCTTACTGTTTTATTGGATGCAACAGCCCTTAAAATTCCTTCATAGACTTCAGAGAGTTTTCTTTCTTCTTCTGAAAAAATCTCTCCTATAAGTTCTTTTATAGCGAGTTTGTTATTTTCCAAATACTCAGCCAGATATTTACGGATTGGCTTCCTATAGGGCGGTGCTAAGATTGGTTCTCTTAAATATACACTTGCCTCTATAAGTTCTTTTTCCCTAACGTGTGATTTTAGCGCTTTGATCACATCCCGTTCATCGATCAGTCCAAAAATCATTAAAGGAAAAAGCCCGAGCAAGGGGCTACCTTTTCCGAGAAGTTTTTTCGAGAGCCATAATGTTGACGAAACCACTATTAATTTTCCTTTTTTTCCAGAATAATGCAGATAATCAAAAAAAGCCGATGGCAATCTATGAAATTCATCGATGATTATTCTTTTTTTACCGAGGTCTCTTTTAAATAATTCAAAGAAAGTTTCATAGCCAAGATGATTTCCATCCTTGTCAAAAACAGTCCGGTCCTTTCGCACAAAGAAGTATTCATCCCACTTGATGAAATTTTTCACAAAAAAAGTCTTTCCTGTTTTTCTTCTTCCACAAATATAAACCCAATCACCGAACTTCGAAATTTTTTTCTCATCCTGCATCCTTTTTATTATAACCATGAACATAATGATTAGAAACATATATAAAAAGATTTCTATAATCTAATAAATTGTAAGTTACACAAAAAATTTATTTAATTTAAGTCTTTAAACAGCATCAGAACATTTATACCTTTACACCTCTTCATCAAAGAAAAACCCTATAACCCTATTCGCTTATCAGCAAATTAGCAGTTCTCATTTCAATCCACAAACTCTATTCCAAGCTCATCTTGGATTTCTTTTTTCTTTTTGTCAGTAAACTTGTAGTCTCTTCCAAATATTTGGCTGCTCTTTACGCCCGTAACTATAAGCATAACCCTAATAGTTTTTTGCAAGTCCTTATAGATTTGAGCTCCCCAGATTATCTTTGCATTTTCGTCAAGCCTTTCGCTTATTGCCTCGACAACCTTTCTTGCTTCATCTAATGTTAGATCTTCGCCGCCACTTACATTTATCAATGCACCGTTAGCTCCGCTAACATCCACATCAAGCAGTGGATTAGCAATAGCCTTTTCAACAGCTTCAATAGCTCTGTTTTCAGTATCGCTTTCGCCGACACCAATCAATGCAACACCACCATTAGACATTATAGTTCTTATATCTGCAAAATCCAAATTAATTAATCCTGCTTTAGTAACCAATTCAGCAATACCTTTAACAGCATTAGTTAGGATTTCATCAGCAACTTTAAACGCTGTGTGCAATGGCAAATCTGGAGCAAGTTCAAGCAACTTCTCATTCGGAATCACAATTAGCGTGTCGACCAATTGTTCAAGCTTTTCCAAACCAATCATAGCATTTTCATAGCGCACATAGCCTTCCATCTTAAAAGGCAAAGTTACTACCGCAACAGTCAGTGCTCCCATCTTCTTTGCGATTTCAGCTATTATTGGAGCACTACCCGTCCCTGTTCCGCCACCGAGCCCACAGGTAATAAAAATCATATCAGAGCCAGAAAGCATTTTCTTTAGCTCAAGTTCGCTTTCCCGCGCAGCTTCTTCTCCAAGCTTAGGATTACTACCAGCACCAAGTCCACTGGTAATTTCTTTTCCAATCAAAATCTTTTTGTCCGCGCTTGTATAAAGAAGGTCTTGCGCATCAGTATTAACAGCAATCAGTTCAACGCCCACGATCCCAACTTCTTTCATTCTAGTAATTGTATTATTTCCAGCACCACCAGTGCCAACGACCTTTATCTTTGCTCTTTGCTGCGCGAGCATTGCCTCAAGCTCAGCATCAACAACACTGCTGTTATTTTTTTCTTCTATCTTAGGTCCTGCAGAAGGTTGGACTTGAGCATAGCTATCATTAGAATAATCCATCTTACCACCTCTCTTAACTTTTTTGATAACGAAGCCTGATATATAAATATTGTTATTCTACGGTAGTTGTGTTTTGCAAAAAGCGCCGAGTTGTTAACGTAAATTTTTTGAGAAATGGATAAGTGCATACAACTCACAAAAGTAATAGGATATAGTTAATCGCTAATATAGGCAAAGGAAACGTAGTAATGATATACATCAACTTACGTGCGCTTTTGTAAAAATACTCATCCACTCAGTGCTCTCCATATTTCTCTAGCTTTCAGCTCTTCGCTCTTTTTCATATTTTCCAGTTCTTTAGCTCTTAGCTCAGTACCCATCTCTCGAATAGACTTCACCAACGCTTCAAATGCGTCTAACGCATAATAGTCTTTTCGGAGTTCCATCGCAATGTTTAAAAGCCCCATCTCACTTTTTAGAAGGTATTTTAGGATTTTTTTCAATAAACTTCCTTTTAAGCTCCAGACATCCCTTATTTCCAGTCCACTAAGCATTTTCATTATTCCATCCCCATACTCATTCACAAGCTCGATCACATAATCAGCAGCTTTAAGTACTGGGATAATATCCATTATAAAGCTACCCACACTATCCCTTCTTTTTTCATCTTTTATGAGTTCCTTTAAGTAAGCAATAACTTTCTTACTACGCAATTGCGGAAGTGCATCAAGCATCTCTTCTTCCCTTAGAATTTCCCCCGGAATTTCACATATCGGGAGCCGAAGGTACGGAATGATATCTTCTAATCCATCATCTTTGTATGTTTTAAAGATTTTAATTACTTCTCTAAAAACTCTAGGATTCTTCATATATTTGATACTTTCTGCCACGCTTAAAAGGATTTTTGAGTTTTTACTGTTTAAAATGCTCACTAAATTCTGGATATCTTCAGACCGTGGATGTAATCTACTTACAAGTACGAATGAATGTACAATTTCTTTTGCTATTTCTTTTGATTCTATATAAGATCTTAAAAGTTTAGCAACTTCTTTAACAGTTTCAGCTTTCTTTGTAAAATATGTTATTCCTGTCAAAGCATAAAGTATTTTCCCTACTGTTTTAGAATCATGTTTTTTATTATACGCTCTTAAAGTTTTTAAACACTCCTCAACAACTGTAGGGTCCTTTAAGCGATAAGCTATATATAGAACAGAAAAACCTACATAGTCTACATCTTCAAATTTAAATTCTTTGAGATATTTAACAGCACTTTCAACAGCACCAGGCAAACCTAGAGCAATGCCTACTATACTAGGTAGATAAAGAATTGTGTTGCGTCCATATATGATGTCGGATTCTACCCTTTTTCTGTATTCCTTAGTAATTATTTCAATAATCTCTTTCTTTCTTAATATCCTCGCGGCTTCAATGACATTTTCCGGTTTTAAATCTTCATATCGATAAAAGAGGTCATGAAAATACCCATTAGTAAACAGTACGGGAGTAAATAAGAAAAATCTGATAGTTTCCACCAAACTATCAACGCCATTCCACCCAAATTCTGCATACTCTTTAACCGTTTTAATAACTTCCTTTGCAGCTTCAGGCGACCATGCAACAATAAATGGGAGACTAAAACCTACTCTGTAACCTACTTGCTCACCATATTTCCGTTCCACAGTTTTAAGAACATCAATAACTAATTTTTCTTCTAATGTTTCTGCGATTCTCCTACTTTCAAGTGAGCGGTCCTCAGGCCACCTAACAAAAGCGTCACAAATTCCTTCCACCAAGCCACAAAATCCTTTATATTCACTAAGGGCCCTAGTATAATTTCTCGCAGCTTCAAGATCTCTCTTTCTAAGTATTTCACCAAACCCCTCAGCCACTTTAGGCGCTAACTCTCCGTGTTCCTCTATTTGTTTCAAAACATTATCGTCAACATTTTCTAAGTTTTTTAATATCTCTTTAGTTTCCTTAAGATCCGTATTAGTGAATCCACCTATAATATATGCCATAATGGCAGATGATCGCATGCGTAAAAAGCAGCGATTACTTTTTTTATTTTTTTTGGTGCTAGGCTACACACTTTAGATCACATACTACACTTATTAATACCTTCTCTAGAAAATTACATTCCTCAACTCAATAAATTATTCTTGAAAAGTAGCTTCAACTCCAATCAATCGTTTTATTTCACTTTTTATT
>CAZFJK010000024.1:0-11099 GCA_964519225.1 uncultured Methanosarcinales archaeon
AGAGCAGCAGTCCGCAAGTCTTTTCCTACTGAACGAGCATAATCCATTGTAGCTTGAACTGCCTTTTCCATTAATTCAGGTGCGATATTGAATCTCAGAAACAGTGTCTCGATTGACTCAATTGTTTCGTCGCCATAGGTGGTCGTCATCTGTAGGGCAGAAGCCAAATCGGTCAGCTTTTTATAAGTTTCTTCCGAATATGCCCCTACATTCTTAAGAGCTTCAGCAAGTGCAAAGTCTGCCTTTTCCTGCTCCATTGCCTCTTCGGTTGTACTCTTGAGCCACTTGATTACTTCATAAGAGCCAAAAGCTAAGCCGAAAGCACCCGCCAGCTTTTTCGCAGTCTTAAGCAATCCACCGAGTCTATTGTCAATGCGTGACAGGTCTTTCGACATTTTGTCTACAAGAGCAAAAACTACATTTATCCTTTTTTCAGCCATTTTCTTTTCCCTCCTCTGGTTTGTGGTTTATTCTCCCGCACCGGAATAAATCCCAGTGCCAAAATCCCAAAAGCTTTGATTTATGTCGTTTTTCTCTATCATCCCAGCAATCCCTTGAAAATACAGGGATTTTCAACTGTGTCAGTGTGCCATATTTGTGCCAAAAATTTTTATAAAATGGTGTAAAATGATGTAAATAATGTAAACAATGTAAAACTTCCTGATGAGGCTTTTTTGAAGTTATATCAAGGCTTTTCCTCATCATTGCTATGTTCCTCCTCATTGGGGTCTTTTACCCTATGATTGGACTCATAATCCGTTGGTTCGGGGTTCGAGTCCCTGCGGGCCCACGTTTTATTTTTGGGGAATTCCCAGAAAAATCAAGCTTTCCGCCATTTCAACTACTCTCTTCCAAAACCATCATTCATATCAATTTTACCAAAAAATGAAAATTTTTGGTGTAGAGGGGAAAAAACTCAAACCTGCTTGGTGAATAATCTTACCTCCAAATAATATTTTGCTGATTCTGTGACGCTGAACAGGCAGATTTTCAGCAACTGAGCTATTTCATCTAGTCCAAATGTTCTGGCTCTTCTTGCAAGGTGATGGAAATGCCAACCTGCCCAATTGTTTATCATGTAGGGTCACTTTCTTCTGAATCTTCAATAAAATTAAAAGAGAAATAACACGACTCCGTATTTTTATCTTTCGCATCCAGCAAAGTGTAACCTAAGAAATAGCAAAAATTGAGTTTAGATCAGAAAAATAAGAAGATAAAGTGATTCGTTACCTCTCTTTTTTCTTCGCATTTTCATTTTTACTTTCTAACTTCTTTTTTAACTGTAATGCTAGCTCATAATTTGGATTAATAGCCAAAGCTTTATTGACGCTAGTGAGAGCTTCTTCATGTTGACCTAAGAGTGTATGGACTAATGCTTTATTATACCAAGCCTTTTCGTTATTCGGGTTAAGATGTAGAATTTTCCCAAAATACTCTAAAGCTTGAGTATAGTTGCCAAGATTTGATAGTGCTATTCCTTTATTTAGTAAGGCAGACTCATAATGGGGATCTATTTCCAGCGCTTTGTCTAAATATGTGAGAGCCTTGTGGGATCTTGCCATTTTGTTCAGTAAGTTTCCTAAATTATTATATGCTTCCTTTAAATTGGGATTAAGCTCAATAGCTTTTCTGTAGTAGAGTTCTGCCAGCTTGTAAAGTCCTTTATTAGCTAAATTGATACCCAAATTTACTATTAGATCTGGTGAAGCATTCATAGGCATAGGGATAACTAACATCTGTATAGTCCATCCCGGTGCTACATAAGAGGTTATGATTTTGTTCTCCCAGAATATAGTATAAGGACTTCCTAACTCATCCGTATAAAGCACAGGTTGAGTTAAACAAACAGTATCCAAATCCAAATGTTTTTCAAGCCATCCCCTAACAAACTCCTCAACTTTCCCGAGTATTAGTTCTGGCCCTACATTTAACTTAATGAGTTCGGGTAGCTGAAGAACTGGCTTTCCTGCAACTTCAGATACATCGATATAGATGACTTTTCGTCCCTTACCTAGGCTTCCAAGTTGTTTGTTAGCCTTATGTAAATTTTTCCTTAATTTCTTACAAATTTCGTTATATTTGTTTGGATTTCTTAATATTATAATTTTAGGATTCTTGATTTTTGGAGTACCATCAAATACTCCGAAATAAGACGTACTAAGCAAAAATTCTATATTTTCAGGATTTGGTGGTACTTGAATTGGTGTCACATATTCAATTAATTCGGGTAAGTTCTGTACATCTACGTATATATCATTGTCTTTTACTGCTGTATCTTCTTTAACGGCTTTTTTAACAGTTTTGACAACCCTTTCTATATCTCTTTTCTCCTTTGGAGTCCTTATCAGAGTTATGTCTATTAAAGCATTTACATCTTCCTGAAATAACCAAGATCCAATTTCAATCGCTGTCTCAACATAATTATCATTCCTTGTAAGCCTTTTACACTCTGCGTACACATCCAGATCACCCTTTTTAGCATAAATATCAGGCTTACCTTCCTCAAGCAAGTCTAAGAAAGTAACTTCAAATCCACGAGAAGCATAGTTAGAAGCTACAAGAACATGATGCATGAATGATTCAAATTTATCTTTCCTATAATCCAGTAATTGACCCATAATAGCGCTGTCGTCGAGTGATACAACGCCGTGTTTCAGTAGGTTGTCAAAAGCGTACGTGAATATTAGTATTTTCATAAATTCTTCTATATCTGTAGAAAATCTTAAATCGAATGAATAATTTCTATTCCTAATATTATACAAAATTTCATACCATTTAGCCACTCTATGGACATTTGGTTCTATAAGATATTTTAATTCTTCAGGCTTACCTTTTGGTGCTAGGCTCTTCAGTTTTCTATATTGTTCTGCAATATAATCTTTTCCAAATATCTTGGTGAGAAAATCAATCAACGAATCAATTAGCTCCTTTGGAGTTCCAATTTTATCCCATCCTATAGGACTCATCCTATCTCCTTCAGTATTTCAGTAATCAATCATAATTAAAAGCTTTTCACCTTCGCCCTAAAAGCACCAATGCCTTGGGACAGTCAACGCCCCCATTGTTTATCATGATTGCAAGTTTAGAGGAGCTATGAAGTGCTTCAAATCCACCCATTTAACTCTGCCAAATATGGGGTAGAGCAAAATCTGCTTATCCTTATAATTTATTTTTGGTCTTTCCGAACTTTCTACAATTTCGATTTTTCCATCAATAACAATCTGGATTATGTAATTTCCCCTCACAAGAAAATTTGCAGCATCCTGCAGGAGGTTTCTTATTTTTCTTGAGATTTTTTCTGGTTCTTCGGAATAGTAAAGCAGGTTCTCTATGCCAAAAACAGCAAAGTTAAGCGGGAGTTCTTCCTCCCTGTAAACTTGCCTCAAAAATTCAATTATACTTATTCTTTCGGTGAATACCTGATCTGAATGTTCTCTTTTTTCAATGATATTAAAGCCTATATCCATGCCTGCCATTATTTACACCTCCAAATGTTTCTGCTTAATCCATCTGTCCTTAAGGAACTTTATTAAGTCTTTGTAAGTTTTATCGTTCTCAATTTCATAGAGGTATTCAAGGGTTTTGATTACAGGTTCTGAAGACCACAGAGTTTTTTCATCATCGCTTAGGGATTCCTCAAACTTGAAGATTGTTCCCTCTTTCCAGAGATGGTATAGGTAGTGAACCCTATCAATGGCAGATAACTCTCTTTTTGATTCTATGATCTTCGCTCTCTCCTTTGGTGTCAGGATTAAAAGCTGGCTTCCCTCTTTTTCAACAAGTCCTGAGTCCAAAACCTCTTTCATTGGAATATTTCTCATTTTTAAAGCTTTGTTCAGGGAATCGTAGGATATGCTCGTTTTTCCAGCCATGTAGAATAGATATACCGCCGTTATGGTGTCGGTTTCTGCTGCAACCTGATTGAAGCGGGTGTGCATCAGTTGAGAGTCAACTATTTCTCTGATTGTAGATAATGCCTCATCAATGGATACTCTCTTACCGTTCTTATAAACCTCTGGATAGTGCTTAGAGTAGAGTTCAAGGCACTTTCCTATGGTTATGACGAATATATCCTCTTGAGAGAGATTTCTCTTTCTCGCCTCCAAGCGTTTTATCTCATCCTGAACTTTAAAGTAAATTTCATCTTCTATCTGCGACCAGTATCTTTTTTCTGGCTTTTCCTTTCGCTTTCTGCAAACAACAACCATGTCATAGCGAACATTTGCTTTCTGAAAGATATGGGTAGATGTGCTTTTTTCTGACTGGACAGGATAAATCGCTGAGATATAAAAGCCTGCATTTAGAACAGATTGCAAGACCGCTCCCCAAGCTTTCTCTTCCTGATGATGAAACGTGAAGACCATCAAGCCATCGTCTTTCAATTTTCTACCTGCCTCTTTGAAAACAGCTGTTAAACCTTCAATAAAATCTTTCTCGTCTTTTTCTTGAACATCATTCACTATTATCTCCGTTGCATTTGGCACATGCTCGCTTCTGAAGTATTCGTATTTGTCCTTCAATGCTAAGCGAAGCCATGCATAGTAAAATTCGGAGAGTTCAGAATACATCACATTGCCATAATAGGGCGGGTCTGTTATCACCGCATCAACGGATTTGTCTGGAATATCAAGGTAAGAAGAATCCCCACAGGTTATCATCACATTTGCATTGTTATTGAATACATTGCCAATCTTTCCAATTATCTGCATTTTCATAGGTTTTTCCTGAGTTTTGCCATTTTGGATGTATTTTTCGAAAGTTCTAAGATTGTATTGTTTGCCAAACAAGACTTTATCAAAAATATGCTCAAAAGTTCCAAGACCATAACCACAGCCCCATGGATTATTCTCTACAGGATTAATAGATGGATGAAAAGCGTGTTTGCTAAACAGCTCTTTAAGCTTGTTTGCAGCTCTATTATATTCACAAAGCATATTTTGATAGTTTAAATCATCTGAAAAAGTAATCACCAACAACTCTCTCACATTCTCATCCACATCCAGCTCCAAAATCGCCTTCAAAAGTTTTCCAAGGCTCAAAAGCTGTCTTTCATTGAACATATCTTTCCAGTATTTGTAGCCGTGATTTTCAATAAGTCTTGGATAAGTTTCCTGACCTTTGGGAATCTCAGTATCCGGTATATACTTCCCAAGCCACTCTTTCTCCACACCCTTAAATTCTTCTCTTGCTTTTTCAAAAAGAGTGAAATCAAACTCCTCTGCCTGCTTGTAATCCTTCCTTTCACAATGTGGGCAGTAATACTCAACAGCATAAAGTCTCTCTTCTGGCTTCCCCGTCTTCTTAATCGCCTCTACAATCACATTTTTTTGTCCACAATCTGGATTTGTGCAGAAGAAAAACTTGTCAATTACATTTTGGATAGGTTTTATCTCAGGACTTTTGCACTTAGGACATTTTGTTTTATTACCGATACTTTTCACTTTGAATTTATGACCACATCTCAAACACTGCGTATTTTTTTCTGGATTAAATATGGTTTCACATCTGGAACATTTTGCGTCTGCCTCGCTATCCTTAACAACAAAAATATTTCCGCATTTGGGACAAATCACATGATAACCCTTCCCATCCCTTGTTTTTGCTAGCATATAGCCTCTGAAAAGCGAGACTTTGGTTCCACAGGCAAGGCAGGGAACTTCCTTTATCCAGAAAGAATACATTATATCAGCAAAGATGTTTCTCTTACCATCAATCTTTGACCTATCTTCAAACCAGTACTGCTCATAAACTTCCCTTGGATCATCTGCGTTCTTTAATTTCTCAATCACTTCTTTTAAAACATCCTCAGGTTCTCTGTTATGAATCTTTGCGTATTCTTCTAAACAATGCGGGCATATAGTCTTGTAGTATTTTTTTATTTCGTCAGTGATTTGATTTTCCAACATCCCAAATGCTTTCTTTAACTCCTCAATATCTACCGGCTCCACAATCTTCTTAACCAAAAACCATGCAACTGGATTCAAATCCTGAGCAACAACCTTACAACCCGTCCTTAATGCTTCAACAACAGTAGTTCCACCACCCATCATGGGATCAAGAACAATTTTCTCGCCAAAATCAACATCTTTGAGATACAAAAGCCAGGGATTTTTCAGCTCCTCTTTTGTTATCTTTCGCCATTTACCTGTTCTTTCATCAAAAACTCTGGTATTTTCATCAACAAGAGTATAGAGAACAATTGTCCTGAATACACTTCCAAGCCTTCTCGCCCACCATTTGTGGATAAAAAGCACGGGTCTATACTTTTCTTTTGCATGAGCTTCCCTTTCTGCAATCTCATTTACATCCTCTATGGGAAAATCTTTTTCAATAGGCTTCATGATCCATCCCCTTTACTTGGATTAAGTAATGCCATTTCATACAAAAATTGAGATGGCTCCACCGGTTGCTGCAGTCCTGAGCGGGTAGACTTAAAATCAACATAACTTATGAACAACTTTTTCTTAGTCCTTGTAATTGCTACAAAGCAATTTCTCCTTTCTTCTTCCAATTCTCTTATATCGCCTTTTTCAGCTTTTCTAATTGCTCTATAATCAGGCCAGACACCTTGATTGAGAGATATAATAAATACATAATCAAACTCTAATCCTTTGGAGGCATGCCCTGTTAAAATTGCCACACCTTTTCCTTCTCTTTTAGACGACATAGCAAGAAAATTCAAAAACTCACCCAAATCGTCGGTCTTATGCTGCTTTTTAAAGTCCTTATACAGACTTTCAACAAATTCTATATCCTCTAAAATCTCCTCAGAATTCTGTTTTTTGATAACTTCAAACATTTGATTAAGATAATCTTTCAGATTGCCGTTTTCATCTTTTTCTAAAACAAGAGCAAGTTCAGCATTTATTTTTTTGAGATTTTCTATGGCTATATCAAAGAGAGTAATATCTGGGGTTTCTACCAAGTCTTCGTAATCCAAACCGAGATTTTCACATATTCTGTAGAACGAAATTTTATTGTTTCTATTAACCTTCAATTTAAGAAAGTCAAGAACGAGGTTAATGTCTTTACTTATAATTTTTTCCTGTAGCATTGGAACGTAATATGGTATGTTCTCCTCATCTAATTTTTTTATTACCTCATTTAGAACATATCTATTCCTGGCTATAACACAAAATTTGTTATTTTGATGTACAGGTATCCATTCAATTTCTTGAGAAATTTCTTTTATTTTGTTTACAATAAATTTAGCTTCTTCTGATTGGGTCTGAAAATTATTCAATTCAACTACCTTTTTATCTGTATTGATTTCTTTAGTGGAACGAATAGGTTCCTTTCCACTTAATCTAAATTTGTTATGGCTTATTAAATTATTAGCGATTTTCAAAATTTCCGAAGGGCATCTAAAACTTTCATAAAGTTGAATAACTTCCATATTGTAATATTCTTTGAGCTCAACGAGATATTCAAATTTAGCATCATTCCATTCAAATATCAGTTGATCTTCATCTGCTACTATAAAGAGGTTAGGACATTCTTTATCACATAGAAGCTTTATAAGCTCTAACTGTGCCTTGTTTGTATCCTGTCCCTCATCTATCAATATATGCCTGTAAACCCTTCTTTGGAGAGCAGCCACAAAGGGGTTTTCCTTAAGCAAACGAACAGCATAATAAAGAAGGTCGGAAAAATCTAATACATTGTTTTTCTTTAAGGTTTGGTGGTATAAATCAAAAATAAAGATAAAATCTTCAGAATATCTCCCTTTTAAAAGTCCATTTTTTAATTCTTTTGGACCAATAAGCTTGTTTTTCAACTTCCTATAAGCATAGTAAAATCCGGGTATTGTATTTTCTATTATCCTTGTATTTGCATACTTCTCTATGAGGATAGGGGTTTCTTTTCCCTGTATTTCTTTTAACACTCTTTCTTTAACGGCATCAATCAGAAGAGCTATTAAGTCTTCGTGATTGTTAAATATTACGAAGTCGGAATTTAACCCTACATATTCTCCATAAGCCCTGAGCAGATCGTGACAATAGCTATGAAATGTCCCAATGTAAGTTCTTTTAATCTGTTCATCGACAAGCGATTCAACTCTTTCCCTCATCTCTTTAGCAGCCTTATTCGTGAAAGTTAGGGCGAGGATTTTAAATTTCTCTTTAGGCGTTTTGCTTAAAATGTAAGCAATTCTTAAGGTTAAAACCCTTGTTTTTCCTGCGCCTGGTCCTGCAAGGACAAGAAGAGGACCTTTTGAATATGTAACGGCTTTTCTTTGTTGTGGTGTTAGATTATTTAAAAATTTGTTTGTTGATTTCATAATATCCCCACTTCTTTCTTAAGCCTATCAAGAAGATTTTTTATAATTTTAGGCAGGTCTAAATTATGCTCTATAATATGTTCTGCTAATGCTTCCGAAAACAGAATTTTATATTCTGTTTGATCTAAAAATTTATCAAGAAGCTCGTTCGCAGACGAACTTCTGTTATCTGGTTGATTCTTATATTTTGACCATAAAGAATTCAGTCTGTCGTGCTGGGTTATTATCTCAAGAATTTTATCTTTACCGTAAGAATGAACCATGTATTTTTCAAAATCCATTCCCGAGGGCATATAAAAAACATTGTCATTATCTAGATTGTAGTCTGTGTTAGAGAGTATGTTTTTCACTTCATTAATTCCATCTCCATCAGAAAGTAATAACCACTTTATATTAAAGGCGTGAGGATGAGCAATCTTAAGAAACGGAGCATAAGTTTTGCCGTTACATGGTATTATAGTAATTCCTAATTCTCCAGGGGTTCTCTTTAAATAATATGGAATAATTCTTTCCAGAAAAATCTTTTCTGTATCTCCTTCACAAAGTAAAAACAAAGAAGCAAAGAAAAGTTCAGGATTTCGGTATTGGACAAATCTTTTAATTTTTAATTCCTCTTCTTTATTCAGGAACCTGTTGTGCTCATAAGCTTGTTCAGGAAGACCGTATTTAAATCGAAAGTTCTTTTTAAACTTGGGAATCTTAGATAACTTCGTAATTCCGTTATCTAAACGAAATACTACATAATCATAAATATCCGCCTGCTCCACGATATACGGGGAATGGGTACTTATTATTTTCTGACCTTTTATTTGTGAAATCTGATGGAAAAGAGCCCTCTGAACATGAGGATGAACATGGGCTTCAGGTTCTTCAATTCCAATGATTGCTGTTGCTTCTTCATTTTCAAGTATCTTGGGAAGTAATATTTCAAGATATGCAGAAAATACAAGTAGAACAACGATATTCTGTGTTCCAGCCCCATGTTTTGCTATAGGTAGTGATAAACTTGTGTTGGGCAATTTTAGATAAATATTCAAGTCATCAAGAATTTCCCAGCTTCTGCGAGCAAAAGCTTGAAGAGAGATTGCATCTTGTGTGATTTTAATACTCCTTTCAAGATTTTTTAATTTTGTCTTAAGTTGTTCAATTGTTTCATTGTCTGAAAGCACAATATTATCTATTTTACGAAGTAGCTCTTCTATTTGGTCTTTCTTGTCCGAATAATCAATAATTGATTTTATTCTTCCCCAAAATGACCCTTTTGTTTTTATTTCTTTATTAATATCCCTTAATGCAGGTATGTAGAAGAATGGGAAAAAACTTAAATGATCTTTTTTAACTTCTGAATTTCTTGCAAGTTTCTTGTTGTTTTCATCAACAAAATATCTATCTTCTGTAAATTTACCTTTTTCTTTGTCAAATCTACATTCATAACAGATACGGAAAAATTTAATTGGGTTATCTTGACATTGTGCTTTATCAAATCTTATGACTTTATCGAAAGTACTTACAATATTGTCCGAAAATCTTTCATCTGGGGTTTCCCTGAATTCTACAACTATTTTTAAAGGTCCTGCAGTTTTGGGGTCAAAATCTTTCCCTTCCGCATAAAAGTCGTCCTCATTGGGCGTCATTCTCCTTTCCCAGCCGATTGCCAGATTTAATGCATGCAAAAAGGATGTTTTCCCTGCGTTATTAGGACCAATTAATACATTGATATTTTTTGATAGTTCGACACTCGTGTTTTTATGACTTCGAAAATTATATATTTCAACTTTATGTATGTGCATACTTCTCCACCTCCAGCACGGGAACAAAACATTCCATCAGACTCAAACCACCGTGTATATAAATGCTATATTTTCCAGGAACAGGCCACAGATAGCGGGATTTTGTTATATAGTATCCATTGAATTCCTTTACATATCCCTCCTTTATTAAGTCTTCAACATCAAGGTTGTCCATTTCCACATATCTTTTGCTGCCAAAAATCTGCTGAAATTTTCTCTTTGCTTTTTCAGATACAGGAAAAACAAAACCCGCCTCTGTCCTTATATATCCATGGTCCGATGTAATGATTATCCTCTCTGACTTCAATTTTGATAAAATTTCAAGAACAATTTTTTCCACAATTTTATACAACTCTTCAAGCGATGAAATTACAGTGTGTCCGGTTTTTATTTTATCCAGCATTACATCCGGGAAATAAGACCAGATGTATCTCTCATCGCTTGTGAGCCTTATATTTTCGGGATTGCTTATCTGTGAAAAATCACTCATGGATTTCTTTATTTTCCCTCTAAAAAATTCGGTATCCGAAGGTACAGCAGAAAAGTTAAGTTCATGTTTTACATCGTATCCTTTGCTTTTCAAAGATTTATATAGTAAAGCACTTTCCCTAATGCTCATTCCATCCATGATTACAATGGCAGCATCTGGATATAGTTGGAAAACATCTTTTTCCTCTAAAGATGCTTTTGCAAACAGGGAATAAAATTCCCAGTAAGATTTCAAAATGAACTCTTCAAAATCTCTTACTTCCTCCTCGCCTTTGTAATAATAATCTCCAATCTTATTACCCTTTTCAGCTTCATTTAACCATATTTTTAAGAGTCTCTCTCCTACTGATTGGACAGGGTCATTACTTTCAATGAGTTCCATTATGAAATCAGTTTCAATTCTCATCTTTTTCCCTCCATAATATGACTTCTGCCTCAATTTCACTTTCTTCTTGATGAGGAAGTTGCTTGACAAATTTCATAATTTCCTGTTTGGAAAGTTTCTGTTTGAACTTATATTTTACAGAAATTTCTTCAAA
>CAZFJK010000025.1:0-4722 GCA_964519225.1 uncultured Methanosarcinales archaeon
TAACTCTTCTTAAACCTTCCAACAGCATCAATCAAATCAACATGTCCCATGAATAAAGCTCTGCAACAATATCTCTTTAAACCCAGATCGTCCAGAACCTTTTTTCTGCTTTCACCAGCCTCAACTCTGCGCTTAAATTCTTCCCATAAATGAGCAACAGGCTTTCCACAGCTGAAACAGCGAATCGCGATAATGATTTTAATCACCCCTGCTTATCACCCTTGCTTATCCAATCTAAACCAGCAGCAGTTACTTTGTATTTAAAGCTTTCGCCAATTGGGGCTTATCATATCAACCCAAAATAGAATCCAGTATTTTAATAACCTCTTCAAATTTCTTCTTTTTTAGCTTTCCTATTTTTTTAAGAATGAGTTTTTTATCTATTTTAAGTATATTTTCAACTTTTATACAACACTTACACAATAGTTTTCCTTCTTCCAAATCATCATTGCTAATACTTATTGAGTACAGATCTTTATAAATATTTGATGTTACTCCAACAACAATTACATCTTGAGAACTAACATTAAATCTATCATTGCTAATGACAACAACAGGTCTAACCTTTTTACCTGATTGATCAGAAAATGGAAATGGTATTAAGCATATTTCTCTTTGTTTTATAGATGCTTTTTCCATATTTCCTTGTCTTTTTTATTCTCCCATAATTTTTTCAATGAGCTCTCAGCTAAAGCCATCCATCCAAACTTTTCTTTGGATAATGATTCTAATTTAGAAATAATTAATTGTCTTACAAATTCTGATTTTGATATATGGTATTTATTTTTCAGGAGATCATCAAGTTTTTTTGCTTGCTCATCCGGTAATTTAATTGTTATTGTTTTCATAGTAATCCCTCCGTATTACTTATATTTAAGCTTTTCTACCAAAATCAAACCCTGAACTTTAAGATAAAAAAGTAAATGCAACGTGTATAGAATTTCGCAAAAAGAGTATTTGTTCTACCTATAACTCTTCTGCCTTTTAGCTCTTGCGCTTTTGCTGTTTCCTGGCTTATGCGGTTCTTTTCGTCTTACATCAGCAACCAACAAATGCCTGTCGTAATTCAAAAATACCTTTTCAAGTTTCTTGCTGTACTTTGCCAATGCTCTTGCTATTGCGAGCCTTACTGCTTCAGCCCTTGCCATAAATCCACCGCCGCGTACATTAACATCAATATCGACCTTCTTTGCAACATCACCTGCAAGAATCAATGGCTCGCTGATAAAAGTCCTAACCAATTCAGGCTGAACAGTATCAAGTAACATGCTATTTATCCTAACAACACCCTTTCCTTTATCATAAAGCGTAGCTCTCGCAATAGCACTCTTTCTCTTTCCGCTTGTATGTATAATCTTCATTTTCCTTTCCAGCCAATCTCTTTGCACAAATCACCGAGCTTGATAAATTTTATTGTTTTAAGCTTGCTTGCATCAGCTTCCTTTATCTTAACACTCTTTTTATCTTTAAATTCATCGGGAACACCAACATAGCACATGACCCTTTTAAAAGCAGCCCTGCCTCTTGCGGTTTTCCTAGGAAGCATTCCTCTTATCATTCTTCTCAAAACCCTATCTGGCTTACTCGGATAAAAAGGACCTTTATAAGGATGTCCTCGTAATCGCCTTTCCTTGAACTTTTCAATAATCCATCTTTTATTTCCACTAATCACAGCTTTCTCGCTATTCACAACAACGATATTTTCACCTAACAAAGCCTTTTTAGCTACAACGCTTGCAAGCCTTCCAGCAATAGCATTCGTTGCATCAACTATCATTTTAACCAAGCAACCTCACATTACTTCCTTTTGGATTTTTTTCAAGCAGCTCCCTTATGCCGATTGCTTTTCCAACCTTGTTTATCTTTTCAATCGCCTGACTTGAAAAATCAAAGGCAGCAACAGTAACCTTTTTTCTCAACTCGCCAATACCCAAAACCTTTCCAGGAACAACCACTGTTTCATTATCTTTTGCATATTTCTCAATCTTGTAAACATTCACAATCCTTCTCTGCCTGCTCGGCTTTGCAAGATCTTCAGCAACCCTTTTCCAGATAGGAGCATTATTTTTATAGCTAGCTCTACGCAAATCATCAATCAACTTCCTCAGCTCCAATCTCATCGGTCCTGTTCTCTTCATTTTTATGCGGGGGGTGGGATTCGAACCCACGAAGGCGCTAAGCCAGCGGATGTCTCACCTGCCCTCAAGCAGGCAGACAGTTCCAGCAAAACACTGGCTAAGTCTTGAGTCCGCCCCCTTTGACCACTCGGGAACCCCCGCCTACTTGAGAGCATCTACAAGTTGATCGCATTTCTCGTTCAATTCATCAACAGCCTGTTTTAAAATCTCTTTAACACCAAGCTGTCCAAAACTTTCAACATAAAAAACAAAGTTCTTTTCATCAGGCTCAACCTTAACAGCGCCATTGCTAATATCAACACAAGCATTACACAGGTTACAATCGTACAGCTTATCCTTTTTCACAGCAAGCTTTCCTCCTTTCAACTCAAAAACACCAACTGGACAATTACTCATAACCTCGTCAGGATTCTTCACATTTCCAATATCGATGATAGGAACATTCTTATAATAAACATGCGCAGGGCTCCACTTGCTGTGCTCCTTTCCTTTTCCGAGCACAGCAACAGCTTCTAACTCAAGTGCCTGACCTTTCATCAGCTTTACTATCGGCATCTCACCGAAAACAGGCTTTGCTTTTGGATCCTTGCTTTTCAAATCCTTTGCCCTAACCACAACACCGTCCTTATCAGCCTTAACGCTCAAATGAAGCTTTAACTGGCATTTCGCACATCCAGCACCTTTGCAGCTGCATTTCTCAGGCAATTCGTAGCTTTTCAAATCAGTTTTTATCGGAAGCAAACCAAGTCTTAAAGCAATCATCTCATCATACAGAGCACTGCTGTTTTCCCTGAATTCAACATCTTCTATAGCTAAAGTTGGAACTTCCTCAACAATAATCCTTCTGATAGCATTCATAAAATAAGGACTGCTGTTCTTTACCAAAAACAAAACAGCATTATTCTTTTCATCCTTATCTAAAATCTCAACTTCCATCTTTATACCCTCCTTCCTCTTTTTCCACCTTTCTTTCTGCAACCATCATGCGGAATTGGCGTTACATCCTCAATCACTCCGATCTTCAACCCATGTCTTGATAATGCCCTTATTGCAGCCTGAGCTCCAGGACCAGGATTCATAGGACCATTATGTCCGCCAGGAGCCCTGATCTTAACATGAACAGCATTTATTCCTTTATCAAGTGCAATTTCAGCGACCTTTTTAGCAGCCATCATCGCAGCAGTAGGACTGCTTTCAAGTCTGTCGGCTTTAACATGTTGTCCGCCGCTTGAAATAGCAATCGTTTCACTTCCAGTGATATCAGTAATATGAATTATTGTATTATTATAACTCGAATAAATATGCGCTATTCCCCATCTTACTTTCTTCTCGGCCATTTTATCCTTTTTATCCTTCTTGCTTTACTTCTTCAACCTTTTGTTCAGCTTTTTTCAATTTGCTTATCTCAACATGATCCTCTTTGCTGAAAGGCGAATCAGGAGCAAAACAAATCTTATCCTCTTCATCTTTCTCTACCAGATAACTCGGAACATTTACTTTTTTATCACCGACCATAATATGCTTATGCACAATAAACTGCCTTGCCTGTTTCATACTCAAAGCCAGACCCTTCTTAAAAACAACGCTTTGCAACCGCCTGTTCAAGATATCCCTTACATTCAAATCCAAAACATCTTCGACCTTTGCACCCTCATTAAGCAAACCAAGTCTGATAAGCTTTCTCAGCAAAAGCTCACCTTCTTTCTTTTCCTGCTCTCCTCTTGCAGCAATCAACTTTTTAGCCTGTGCCCTGAATCTCCTCAAAATCGATTCAGCCTTCCATATCTCTTTTTTTCTCCTAAGTCCAAACTCTTTCATCAATTCTTTTTCTTCAGCAATTCTTGCAGCCATCCACGGATGTGGTGGCTTCTCATACTGTTTCCTTAATCTTCGAGGATCTCCCATTTTTACTTCCTACCGCCTTTTTTCTTTTTCTTAACACCTAAAGCCTTACCTTTATTCTTCCTAAAGTTACTCTTTGTTCTTTGTCCCCTGACGGGCAATCCAAGAGCATGCCTCACGCCTCTGTAACATTTAATCTTCCTCAATCTTCTTATGTCAGCATCCCACTGAAGCTTTAGATCAACACCAACGAGATGTTTATCTTCACCGCTTTCCAAATCCTTTCTTCTGTTATAAAGCCAAGCAGGGATTCCATACTTATTCGGATTTTTCAAAACATCCTCAATCTTATCAATTTCCTCATCACTTAAATAACCGGTTTTCATCGTTTTGTCCAGGCCAAGAACAGCACAAACAGCATTAGCAAAAGGAATCCCAACACCAACAATATCTTTTAGTCCAATAACTAAATGTTTCCTTCCGTCGATATCAGTATTTGCAATTCTTACAACGTGTTTGAATTCCTTTTCAGCTTTTGCATCGCTCATCTTAATCAGCAACAAAAAGCTAAGAGGACTGCAGACAGAAATAGTGCTGCCCACAGCCCTCTAAAGCTATACGCCGGTCAGCAAAATACCGACCGACTCGGGCTTTTCTTCAATCTGAATTGAACTTATTTATAAATGTTTTTCTTAAATTCCCTCAAAAATAGTCTCACAACTAGAAGAAAATATTAATTTTA
>CAZFJK010000025.1:4822-10560 GCA_964519225.1 uncultured Methanosarcinales archaeon
GAAATAAACCCAATGAAATAGTAAAGATCAGAAAAGCATTAGAACAAAAAGGCATTTCTCCAACATTTTATGCTCCGGGATTTATAGCACAGGGTGGAGAAATAACCAAAGCTGCAAGAGCTGCAGGAAACAATTGGCACGCAATCGTCGGAAGAGGAATTTATAAAGCGAAAGATATAAGAAAAGCAGCATTAGAACTCACAAGCAAGTTATGAAAGCACAAAGCTTTAAGAAAACTTTGCGAAATCTTTTTAAACACGTTCCTATTCTCGCAGAAAAACAAAAAGAAAAGCTGGGGCTGTGGGGTAGCTTGGCCTAGCCTTTCGGCTTTGGGAGCCGAAGACCCCGGTTCAAAACTCCATCAGGAATCAGTCAGCACATATCCGCGATGGAGTGAATATCCGGGCAGCCCCACTCCTTTAAAAATGGTAAGCAAACTCGGTTCTGCAAAACGCTTTGGAGCACGCTATGGAAAGACAGTAAAAGAGCGTTTTGCAAAAATCGAAGCTCTGCAAAGAGCAAAGCATAAATGTCCTTATTGCTCAGCTGTTCGCGTAAAGAGAATTGCAGCCGGAATTTGGCAATGCAGAAAATGCAATGCAAAATTCACAGGCAAAGCCTACTCTCCTGCTTAAAATGGTAGAATACAAATGTTTCCAATGCGGAAGACGCGTCGCACAAGAATACGTAAAGAAAAGGATTCGTTGTCCGTATTGCGGCAGCAAAATAATTTACAAGCCCAGAACAGTCGTAACAAAAGTTAAAGCAAGATAAAATGAAAAAAGAAACAGAACAAAAAATAGGTCAGCTTCAGCTAATGGAACAAAGCCTTCAGGCATTGCTCGTCCAAAAACAGCAGTTTCAAACGCAGCTTGTAGAGCTCGAATCTGCTTTAAAAGAACTCGAGAAAAAAGACTACGCTTATAAAATCGTTGGCTCGATCATGGTTAAAGCAACAAAAGAAGAAATAGAAAAAGAACTCAAATCAAAAATAGAACTCGTAAAACTCAGAATAAAATCAATAGAAAAACAGGAAGCAAATATAAAAGAAAAAGCTTCTTCCTTGCAGAAGGAAATAATGAGCGAACTGAAAAAATAGCTTTCTGAAAATCAAAAATGCCACGCAAAAAAGCAAAGGAAATAAATCTCGAAGCCTTGGAAGAAGCATTCAGAATGCTTGAAGAAGCAAAGAATGACTTCTTAACGCCGAAAAACGTCAAAGCCAAAATAGATCAGGTTGAGACAATCCTGAAAGAAAACGATAATGAAATTCAGATAAGAATAAACAAAGCCCTTCACGAACTCGAGGAAATTGCCGATGATATAAATCTTCAGCCATTTACAAGAACTCAGCTCTGGAACATTGTAAGCATATTGGAAAAGATCATTGCTTAGCTTTCTTCGCTTTTACTTTTTGCCTTTTCACCCTCACAACCTTCTTAACTAAAAAAGAATTCGGAACATAAATCAGGTCATTTCCATTTTTCACTATGGTTTCAGCAACACCAACTTTTTCGATCTTTCCTTCAACACCGTTAAGCTTTATCCTGTCACCCGCCTTAAAAAGCTTATTCCTGTAAATCATATAGCCAGCAAACGCATTTGGAATAAAATCCTTCAGCGCAAGCAAAATCGCAACTATAGTCAAAACTATGGCACCGATAAAAACAATCGACAAAACAACAGTACTTAATCCAAGCTCAGCCAAAGCCCAAATCACAGCAATGAAATAAATCAGGTATTTAACAAAGTGCGATATACCTTCCTCAAGCGCAATTCTTACACCAGCTTTCCTTAAACTTTTATCGAGCTCAAGCTCTTTCAAGCCTCTATGACAGAGCTTTTCTAAAATCTTTCCTACGACAAATCCGCCAAGGAGGATTACTGCAGCAACAATAACCCTAACTAAAAAATCAGCAATCTCAATGCCGAAGATAGCAACCATTCCAGCAAAAGCAGGCATCAAATTTATAAATATTTTCTCAAAAATCAAAATCAAAGAAGGCCATAATTCTTGGATAATACTCCATTAAAAATAGCATTATTTTAGGATTATATTTAAAAATTTCGTTTTTCTTTCTCCGTTTTAAAAATAAACCAATAAATTTTAATCTTCGTTCGTCTAAACAAAACAAACTATGCCAACAAACGTTACAGCAGAATATGCAGCAGCAGAACGCCGCTATCAGCAGGCAAAATCCATTCAGGAAAAAATAGCTGCTTTAGAAGAAATGCTAAAAACAGTACCGAAGCACAAAGGCACAGAAAACCTCAGGCAAGAACTGAAAAGCAGACTTGCAAAATTAAAACGAGAACTGGAACGAAGAAAAAAACAACAAAAAGCTGCTGCTTCAACAGAAACAATCAAAAAAGAATCACCTGCTTTAATCGTCGCAATCGGCTTTCCCAACAGCGGAAAAAGCACAGTCATAAATCAACTAACAGGAACAAAACTCCAAGTAGCTGAATATCCATTTACAACATCTACTCCTGCTGTAGCAACCTTAAATATAAAAGGCGCAAAACTACAGCTTGTAGAACTCCCGGGCTTTGTTCTCAACGCAGAAGAAAGCAATACACAGCTTTTTGCCCTGTCACGAATAGCAGATCTCGCTTTACTAATAACAGATCCCTTCTCACCGTTGGAAGAACTAATAAAAGCATTCGACAGGGCAAACATAAAATTAAATCGAGAAAAGCCAAACATAAAGATAAAGAAAAACATGGTCGGCGGCATAGACGTCATCGGCTTTGAAAACATAACGAATGCAAAAAAAGAGCAGGTAATTGCAGCAGCAAGGGAATTCTACACAAACGCAGTAATCGAAATCAAATCAAAATGCACCATCGAACTTTTCAAATCCGCTTTAGATCCAAGCACAAAATTCCTTCCTGCAATAATCATTTTAACACGGACAGATTTAGCAACGCAGGAACAAATAACTGCTTTTCGCGAACGCTTTCAACATTTTGAAATCATACCTTCAACAGAAAAAGAAAAAATCATTACAGCAATCTGGAAAAAACTCAAACTCATAAAAATATATACAAAAGAACCAGGAAAAAAACCAAAACTCGATGAGCCTATTTGCCTAAAAAAAGGCAGCACAGTAAAAGACGCAGCAGAACAAATCCATAAGGATTTCATAAAAAAGTTTCGCTTTGCAAGGATCTGGGGAAACTCAGCCAAGTTTCCAGGCGCAAAAGTCGGATTATCCCACAAACTCCAAGACGAAGATATAGTTGAATTTCATGTGAGATAAGCCGCCAGAGATTAGCATTTATCATGCACACTTCCTTAAAAAGAAAATTTCTTAAACTAAGAGAATAATAATTATGAATAGAAAAAAATAATTTGATATATCATCAAAAATTTATCTTTTTTATAAGAGTTGAAGAAAAATAAAAAGAGGGTAGTTAATATGATGATGCTATTTGAGGAAATGGTAAAAAAGAACAACCTTTTTTTGTTGAACAGAGGCACTAATCTACGCATAACTCCAACTGTAAATTTACAGAACGAAATCCTAACTGTATTTAACAATCTTGCGGAAGACCCTTCATGGTCATTTGAAAATCTATCCAGAAAAGAAACATCCTATGCAACCCATGGTTATCATAGGTATCCTGCTAAATTTATCCCACAGTTAGCAAGAAGATGTATTGAGGATTATTCAAATAAAGATGAAATTGTCTGTGATCCTTTCATGGGCTGTGGAACAACACTGGTTGAAGCATTAATTTCTGGAAGAAAGGCTGTCGGTGTAGATATAAATCCCGTAGCATGGTTAATCACAAAGGCTAAAACTGTTCCGATAGAGCCAAAAAAATTAAGAAAAGAAATTAACAAAGTATTATCAGATCTTTCAGCTTTTATAGAGTTTAGAAAAAACAAAATAAAACCATTTACAGAGATGAATATAAAATCAGCAATCCCTGACAACGAAAGAATAAGATACTGGTTTCCACATGATAACATAAGGGAAGAGTTGGGAATAATTCTTGGTAGAATCAACAAAATAAGAGAAGAAGACATTAGAAATTTCTGTTTATGTGCTTTTTCCCAAATTCTAAAAAATTGTTCCGTATGGTTAATGAAGAGTGTTAAACCGACAAGAGACTTAAAAAAGAAACCTGCCGATCCTCTTCAAATTTTTAAGAAGCACATAAACTACATGATAAGAGGAAATGAGCAATTATTCAAAGTAATGCCAGAACATATAAGACAAAATTTAGATGAATAGTTAATTGCTGAAAGAAGAGATGCGAGAGATTTACCATGCAAGTCTAATTCTGTAAGTCTAATTGTTACATCCCCACCTTATGTTACTTCTTATGAATATGCAGACTTACACCAATTAACTGCTCTCTGGTTAGAATATACTAAAAACGTCGCTGAATTTAGGGAAGGTTTTATTGGCTCAATGTACAAAAGAACTTTCATTTGTGATGGAATAAAAAGCGAGATTGCTAAAAAGGAAATTGAAGAATTAGAAAAAAAATCAAAAAGAGAAGCAGATGCAGTGAGAGATTACTTTTTTGAAATGCAACAATGTTTTGAAGAAATGCACAGAGTTCTAAAACCTGGTGGAAAAGCCTGTATTGTGATAGGAAATACAGAATTGAAGAAAGTAGAGATTCTAAATGCTGAAGTGTTCGTCGAGATCATGCTAAACCTTGGCTTCAGGGTCCATAAAATAATCAAAAGAAGAATCCCATCAAAAATATTACCATCCACCAGAGATTCGAAAACTGGGAGATTTGCATCAAATCATAAAGCTGATAGATTAGCTTACGCATACGAATATATTTTAGTTATGGAGAAACTGTGAGGTGTAAAAATGAAGTTTGAGGATCTAGTAACATTATACAAAGAAAAGAAAAAGAAGTATGGGGTTGAAGCGTACAAGCATATATCTGAACTGCTGAGAGAGGCTAAGGAATTACATAAAAAAGATTGGTTAAAGAAACCAACACCAAATAAAGATCATGAACAATCTTGGAGAGCGTTCAAAGGGAAAAATTTCGAAAAGTTGATAATTCATATAATAAAAGATGAAGTCGAAAGTTTAGGATTAAAAGTGGTTGATGGGAACACATTGGAAAGAACAAACAGTAAGAACCTGCCAAGAGAATTAAGCCAAGTAAAAAGAAATCTTCTGATTGATTATGGAGAATTTGGTCATCATTTGCCAGACGTTGATATAGTTATCTATGATCCTAAAACCCTAAAGATAATAGCAGTTATTTCAAGCAAAATTACATTAAGGGAAAGAATTGCACAAACAGGTTATTGGAAACTAAAATTAATGCAAGATGAAGTTACCAAACATATTAAAGTATTCTTCATAACACCCGATGAAGATGGAACTCTGAAAACAAAAAAACCTGCGAAGAAGGGTAGAGCAATAGTTGAGGTTGATACCGATGGAAGCTATGTAATGAGTGAGGAAGAAGTCGAAGAAAGTGATAAAGTGAAGATGTTTGATAAGTTTATTGAAGACTTAAAGAGGTTAATAAATGAAAGAAGATAAGCCTGTCTTATATCCAACAACTCTATGGGATTTTCCTAAACAAAGTTATGGCAAGACACCGAAAGGAGACTGGAAATTTAATGGTGTTACTCCCGCTGGGGTAATTTATAATTTGATTGTAAGGTATACAAAGCCAGGAGATTTAGTAGTTGATCCGATGTGCGGAAGTGGAACAACAATTGATGTTTGTAAAGAAGAAGGAAG
>CAZFJK010000026.1:0-8415 GCA_964519225.1 uncultured Methanosarcinales archaeon
GATTAGGGAAGATCCTGTTGGAGCTTATGTTATGCTCAGGCGTGCAGCGAGAGAGGAAAGACTTGAGCTGAATAAGACGGTGAATAAAGAACATGCTGATTGTTTAAAGAAGTATATTGCCTTGCTTGATTATCTTGTTGGGTTGCTTGATAAAACAAGATTGATTGCATTGGCAAAGCCACATTTGGTTGGTTATACTATAGGTGACAGAAGCATTTACCAGCGAATATTCAGGCCTGTGATAAAACCTGATTTTATGTTTACAAAGCTAATGGCAAGTTATCCTGCTGAGGCAGAGGCAATAGATGCTTATTATGTTGGTGAAACTGAGGTTACTATATTCAGGCTTCCAAGAACAACGCAATATCTCTATCACGTTATTCCACCCGAGTTTAAGCTGAAAGAAGATCACTATGATATACTCGATACTGCAAGAAGGATAATGGCCGAGCATAAGCCAACCAGAAAAGAATTTATTGATCCAGAAAGGATGAGGAGAGTTTTCTATAATGTTGGAAGAGACCTCCTTGGTGAATTGGCAGAGCAGAGAGGCATACTGTTAAGGGAAAAAGACCTTGATTTACTTACGCAAATTTTAGTGAGGTATACGGTTGGTTTTGGCTTGATTGAAGTTATTTTAGCTGATCAAAGGATTCAGGATATAACTATAAACAGTCCAATGGGAATGTTGCCTATGTTTGTTGTTCATGCTGATTATGGCGATTGCATGACAAACATTATTCCTACAGCAGCAGAAGCAGAAGGTTGGGCTTCCAAGCTGAGAATGATTAGCGGCAGACCACTTGATGAAGCAAATCCCATTCTTGATACTGAAATAATTTTGCCGGTTGCAAGAGCAAGAGTGTGCGTCATTGCACCACCGCTTACGCCGGTAGGCTTAGGTTATGCTTTCAGAAGGCATAGGGACAGACCTTGGACGTTGCCTTTATTTATTGCAAATAGGATGATCAATCCGCTCACCGCGGGAATTCTTAGCTTTTTGGTTGACGGAACAAGGACAATGCTCATCGCAGGAACGAGATCGGCAGGAAAGTGTGTGACTGGCGACACTTTAATTCAGCTTCCCGATGGTAGGTTGGTAGAAATAAAGGACTTGGTTGCATCGCACTCGAGAAAACAGTTTCATGATGGAGATGGAATTGTGTGCATTCCAGATTCAAACAATGTTGAGGTATTTTCTTTAGAAGATTTTAAAGTCAAGGAAAAAACAATAAACGCATTTTGGAAGAGGAAGGTAAATCATTTAGTGCGTATTAAAACCAAATCTGGCAAGGAAATCGTCACAACGCCAGAGCATCCCTATTTTATTTTAGAAGATTTTGCATTGAAAGAGGTTTTCGCCGAAGAGCTTAGAATAGGTGCTAAAATAGCTACTCCGAGAGTTACTCGTGTAAAAGGCAGAAGCGTTCTTATCGAACCTGACAAGAATTATGTTATCAACTCAACGAAGGATTATTTTATACTGAAAAGCACACGAGGAAAACCAGTTAGATTTCCTAAATCTATGACCGAAGATTTGGCTGAATTTTTAGGCTATCTTGTTGGCGATGGTGCGGTTTGTGAAAATAAAATTGAGTTTCACAACTCTAATAAATATTTGAGAGAACGGTACAGAGAACTGATTAAATCTTTATTTGGAGTGGATAGTAGAGAATTTAAATCACGGACCACAATAGTTGTACAGGTAACTTCAAAAATTCTTTCTAAAATGGTGGCTGACTTGATGGGAATTAAGTTTGGAAAAAAAGCCTCTGTAATTAGTGTTCCTGAAACTATTTTGAAATCGAACAATAAGGTTCTGAGTTCATTTCTTAGGGCTTATTTCGATTGCGACGGATTTGTTGATAAAAAAAGAAGAACGGTAGAACTAAGTACCGCGAGCAGAAAAATGGCCAAGCAAATCCAACTTTCTTTATTGAGATTCGGCATTATTGTTTCATTGAAATCAAAAAAAGTCAAGCATTATAATAATGCTGTAGTTTATAGGATTTATATCCAGGGTGATGAGGTTAATAAATTTGCTAGGAAAATTGGATTTTCACATCCAAAAAAGAAAAAGAGAATTTTATCGCTCAAACCTTCATTCGCGAATACAAATATAGATGTGATTCCTAAAGGAGGAATTTTAATAAGAGAGTTAAGGAGGAGATTACGTCTTTCTAGTAAATATATTCGTGATAAGTTAGGTAAAGATGTATGGGCATATGAGCAGATCAAATACAATGTTCCAGTAAAGTGGTTTAGAAAAATCATAAATCTTTTTAGAGAAAGATACAAAGAGCTATTAAACTTAAATAGTTATGCTAATTTGCTTGAAGGTTATCTTGATCTTATCAAACGAAAAGATGAGTTATTCAAAAAGCTCGATTCTGCAATTGGGAAAGGAAGTTCTTATATGAAAATTTCTAAGATTGCAAGTTTATCAGATAGAGGCTTAAGAAAAATACTGCAAAATGAAAGTAGAACTCCTTTAGTTAATTCATTTAATAAAATCGTAAATGTATCTTCACACATCCAGCAAGATGTTTGTTTTGATGTTTCTCAAGAAGCTATTTTTAGTGCACTTTCTATTTTTAAAGAGAAATTGAATCTTAAATTGGATGAGCTTTCAAAAGGGATATGTTGTCAAACAGTTTCCAACTATTTTAATTCAAGATTTAAGACAAATTCGCTCAGTACTTTGGAAGTTTTAATCAAAAATGTTCTTAGGATTTATAGAGAAACGATCTCTGATGAGAATAAGCAACTTTTGGAGAAAGCATATAAGATAGCGTATGCAGATATATTTTGGGATACTGTGGTTGAAGTTGAAAAAATAACATTAAAAGATCCTGTTTGGGTTTATGATCTTAATATAGAACCTACACACAATTTTGTCGCTAACGGTATTATAGCGCATAATACATCATTTCTTGGAAGCTTGATGGTAGAAATAATGAGGCGCTACAGAATCGTTACGGTAGAGGACACTTTGGAGCTTCCTGTTGCTGCGTTGAGAAAACTTAATTTTAATATTCAAAGTATGAAAGTCAGGTCTGCTCTTGCAAGAGGCGGCACTGAGCTTCCGGCAGATGAAGGTATAAGAACTGCTTTAAGGCTCGGAGACAGTGCTTTAATAATTGGCGAGGTTAGAAGTAAAGAAGCATTAGCTTTATATGAAGCTATGCGCATCGGTGCAATGGCAAATTTAGTTGCAGGAACAATTCACGGTGAAAGTCCTTACGGTGTGTTTGACAGGGTTGTTAATGACTTAGGAGTTCCGAGAACAAGCTTTAAAGCAACAGATTTGATCGTAGTTGCCAATCCGATAAGAAGTCCTGATGGCCTGCACAGATGGAGGAGAATTGTTCAGGTTACAGAAGTAAGAAAGCACTGGGAAACAGATCCATTGCTTGAGCACGGATTTGTGGACTTGCTTAAATATAATCCGCATACCGACCAGCTTGAACCAACAAGTGATTTGATAAATGGTGACTCTGATGTTATAAAGGCTGTTGCAGCAAATGTTAAAGAATGGGCCGGTAACTGGAGTGCTGTTTGGGATAATATTCTGTTGAGGGCCAAGATAAAAGAAACTCTTGTGAATTATGCTTTGAAAAGCAAACAGCATGACTTGCTTGAAGCTGAGTTTGTTGTTGTCGCTAACGACCAGTTTCATAATATTTGTGAGAAGGTAAAAGAAGAGATTGGTAGTCTCGATAGCAAAAGGATTTTTTCTGAATGGGAAAGCTGGTTGAAGAGGGAAATAAAGAGAAAACAAGCTGCAGGCGCAGGTTCTAGGGCTAAATAAAATGCGAGAAGCAGATGTTAAAGAACTTGTACGAAAATATAAAGAACGTCTTGAACGAGAGTTAAAAGCAAAGCCGAGTGAAATAAAGCCAGTATTTTCAAAAGAGTATGAGGTGTTTAGGCGGGAACTGCTTCCAAGGAAATTAACTGTTTATGAAAAGGCTTGCAATGTTGCAGCTAAAATTTTGAAGATTAAGCCAGGAAAAGAAAAAGAGCAAGAGCTTTTAGATGCTATACGAACATGCCATCTTAAAATAAGTCCTGAAGGAGCTGTTTCCTTGCCTATAGGAGCAACGATTTTGATTTTGTTGTTCGGAGTTCTTGTTTCAATATTTCTTTTCAAGTCGAGTTTTTTGCTTTTATTCTTTTTAGTTTTTGCTGGTTTGAGTTATTATGCTTTGAATAAGCTCCCATTCTTTTTAGCTACGAGCTGGAGGATGAAAGCAAGCAATCAGATGATTTTGTGTATTTTTTATGTTGTGACGTTTATGCGGCACACGCCGAATCTCGAGAGAGCTATTAAGTTTGCAGCCGAGCATATAGATCCGCCGTTGGCACTTGACTTGAAAAAGGTTCTTTGGGATGTTGAAACTGGTGAGTATGAGAACGTGAAAGAAGCGATGGATGCCTATCTAAATAGCTGGAGGAAATGGAATCCAGAGTTTGTTGAAGCTTTTCATCTTGTTGAAAGCTCGCTTTATGAAGCGAGTGAGGACAGACGAGTCGGTTTGCTTGACAAAGCACTTGATTTAATCCTTACTGAAACTTATGAGAAGATGCTTCATTTTGCGCACAACCTTAAAGGTCCTGTTACGATGCTGCATATGCTCGGAATAATCTTGCCTATTCTTGGCTTGGTTATTCTGCCGCTGGTTGTTAATTTTTTGGGTAATGTAAAGTGGTATCATTTGGCGTTGCTTTATAATGTTGCCTTGCCTATTATAGTGTATTTTTTTGGAAGAAATATTCTTACCAAAAGGCCAACAGGTTATGGAGATAGCGATATTAGTGAGATAAATCCTCGTCTGAGAAAGTATAGATGCGTTTTGATAAGGATCGGCAGAAGGGAGATTAAAGTCAGTCCTTTTGCTATAGCTGTTTTGGTCGGAGCTATTCTGCTTTTTATAGGATTGTTGCCTGTTATTATCCATGCCGTTAGTCCGGAATTTGATGCTGGTTTTATTGCTGGAAGTAAATTTCTGGATTATAGGGAAAGCAGGGTTGAAGCAGGAACTATTGTCGGCCCTTATGGTTTGGGAGCAAGCTTGCTTTCTTTATTTGTTGTTCTTGCTCTTGGCATTGGTCTTGGAATTTATTTTAGGATAAGAAGCAGCAAATTGATGAGGATTAGGGAGCAGACAAGACAGCTCGAAGATGAATTTGCAAGCAGCTTGTTTCAGCTTGGAAACAGGCTCGGTGATAATCTTCCTGCTGAGATTGCTTTCAGCAAGGTTGCGGCTGTTTCTCACGAAACACCGGCTGGAAGATTTTTCAAGATTGTTGCTGCTAATATAAGCAGGCTTGGAATGAGCGTAAAAGAGGCTTTGTTCAATCCATATACTGGAGCAATAACTTATTTTCCTTCGAGGATTATTGAGTCGAGCATGAAGGTTTTGATTGAAGCAGTTAAAAAAGGACCACTTATAGCTGCAAGGGCGATATTGAGCGTTGCAAGGTATATCAAAGAGATTCATAAAGTGAATGAGAGGCTGAAGGATTTGCTTGCAGAAGAGTTAAGCAGCATGAAGAGCCAGATAAAATTTTTGGCTCCGACGATAGCAGGAATTGTTGTTGGGATAAGCAGCATGGTAATAACAATCCTGCTGAAGTTAAGCGAACAGTTGAGTGCTATAAGTGCAGCTGGTGAAGCAAGTATTGCACAGATGAATCTTCTTGAGATGTTCGGCGATGGCATTCCGACATATTTCTTTCAAATGATTGTTGGTATTTATGTTGTTCAGGTGATTTTTATCCTGACGGTATTGGCAAATGGAATAGAAAACGGTGCAGACAAGCTTGCCGAGAGATATGCTTTAGGTAGAAACTTGATTAAAAGTACTTTGCTTTATTGCTTTGTTGCTGGACTTGTTATGCTGCTGTTTAATATTATTGCTGCACAGGTAATCAGGTTTGCTGTTTAAGAATTTCCGCTTTCGTTTTTTTTAGAAAACGAATATTTAATAATATATGATAGGAGTGGATGGGGCGGCCGGGATTTGAACCCGGGACACCACGGTCTTCAGCCGTGTGCTCTCCCAGGCTGAGCTACCGCCCCAAACTAAAAACAGCTGTTATTTGCTTCCAAATTAAAACTTTTTAAGTTTTTCTAATTCTTCGTCGATATGCTCTATTAATTTATTTATTTTTTCGATAAGAACCAATGATCTCTCATCTGCTTTGTTTTTATTTATTTTTGGTTTCTTGGTTTTTGTCATTTTTTCTTTCTTTTTTTTGCTTATTTTAATTGGATAATGCTTTTCTATGCTTGGATGTTTTAATTCTTCTTTAATCTCGTCAATCAGTTGGAAGATGCCTTTTTCGATTTGTTCATGGCGCTTTTGTCTTATGCGAATGATTACTCCAGCATTCAACTTATAAAATTCATTAACGTATTTTTCTATGAATTTTGCATTCCAGCCAGCATTGATAAGTAAGGTCTTTATCTTTGGTTTGTTCATGCCTCGAGCTATGGCTTTGAGAATGAATTCGTTTAGTATGTGCGAAATTTCTCGTGCCTTTTCTTCAAGCCTTTTGCGCAGTTCAGCCTCGCGCTCTGCTTTTTCTTCGAGCATATGTTTTCTTCTTTCATAGGCCTCGCGGCGTTTAATGCGCTTAAGTTCTTTCTTGCGTTCTTCGAGCGCCTTTTTGAGGGCTTTTGCTCTTCTTGCTTTTTCGAGCGCTAAAAGCTTATGTAATCTTTTTTCAGGTTCTGTTATTGCAGCAGCCTCTGCAAGAAGTTTTTCTTTTAATTCACGCTCTATTTCTTTCACCCGCTTCTTGCGTTCCCTTTCTAATGCGAGTTTTTCTTTTTCGACTTTTTTGAGAAGCTCTTTTTCAGGTTTGAGCACTGCTCTTTCTTCTCGTGTCAAACGCTGTTTGAGTTTTAGTTCATGCTTAGCAATTTCTGTTGGTGTTGGCGGAACAACTTTTTCAAGCAGCTGTTTTCTTAGCACTGCTTCTGATTTTTTGATAGTTTCTTCTTCATGGACAAGTTTTCTTTTGAGTGCTTTTGCAATAATTTTTCTTGCTTTTGCAAGTTTCTTTCTTTCGATTTCAGCTAGCATTCTTTCTTTTTCTAAACGTTTTCTGAGTTTTTTCTCGGGTGCAGTGATTAGTCTTCGTTCTGCTTTTAAGCGCTTGGCAAACAATTCGTACGCTTCATGTCTAAATGCCCAGATTATTGAGACTATTGCTGCTAAGGAAGCTATTGTTAAGATAACTATGTTTTCAAGCGATGTTGGGCAGAGAATGTAAGCAAGAACGATTAATGCTACAATTGCAAGCATATCTCCGAAAATATAATCAAAGTAATCTCGCTTTTCTTTTTCTGTTGGTGCTTGGCGTAGTTTGATTGAACAATAAGACAAATGCGCGAACATCATAGATATTAAGATAAGAACGATAATCGGCGGCTTGCATGGTTTTGCTGGCGGCAATGGTTTTTCTTTTTTTATTCTTAATTCGGGCTTTGGTAGTGCTGGTTTTGGAGGTGGCACAGTACAAGACCTTGTTTCTGTTCTTGGAGGACGCTTACAGCTTCCTATGTCATAGCATATCCTTGTTTGTGTTCCATTTATACAAGAGCCCCAGTCAGTGCAGTTCCATCGTTCAAAGCAGCCTCTTCGCTTTCTCCTAACAGGTAAGCTTACTGCCTCTTCTTTTGCTACAGGTACTGATCGAACGGTATAGCCAGTACCAAGGACGGTTGTAAATTCTACGATACCATCTGAACATGAATATGCTGGTGGCGTAAATAATGTTCCAGACGATATAATTTCGCTTCTGGTTTGTGGAAAGCCTGAAAGTTTATAGAAGTGTAAATTTGTGCAACTGCTAGCATTTAAAATAAGTTTTGCATCTGTAAGAAATTCCTGATTTTCTGAAACAGCATCATTTATTGAAATGAAATCCTCTTCTACGATGAGATTGTTTTCACTTAAGTTTGCATCTGTAAGGCTTAGTGAATCCCAATGTATTTTTCCGCTTTCATTTCCTTCAATAGTCAGATTAAAGAAGCGATTAGGGTTTGATATGTTTGTGTTATAAACGATATAATTATCAAAATTTTTTAAAGTTAAGTTATAGAACGTGTTATTTTCAGAATCCGTATCTGATCCAGGAGTATATCCGGAAATCCCGGTTACTCCTCCTCCTGAAATAACATTTCTGACATAAAGACCTGTTGATGAATTTCCTTCTAAATAAACATTCTTGAATTCATTTCCTGGAGAATGGAATAGATAAATAGATTTATCACTGCATGAAGTTATTGTGATGTTTTCAAGACGATTATATGTTGATTTATCGAGGTATATTCCATATTCAAAGTTCGTCATGTCGCAATTTGTAATATTATTATGTTCTTTGCTATCAATATAAATCGCG
>CAZFJK010000027.1:0-8267 GCA_964519225.1 uncultured Methanosarcinales archaeon
ATTTAAATAAGGTATATACTTAGCTTCATGTTGAAGCACTATTTGCACACTAGAGTGTTGATGTGGTAATATGTTAATTTTACCTCTGTTTCCCTTTTGAAAGAGAGCTACCCTACACTCTTGACAACCTTGGGTGAAATGTGACATACTTTAAAATTTTCCCCTCTTACACTCCTCAAAACTACTTCTTGCAAACCAACATGTTGATGCATTAACATAGCCGACTTCATTTAAATCCCTTAGAAAAGCATCTGAAAGAACTCTTGACAACCTGGGTTAGAAAATGGTAAACTTGGAAATTTTGGTTTCGTACATCCCTCGGAACTATCACTTGCAAACTAGGATGGTGGTGGGGTAAAATGATGAACTTTCTCAATCCTTCCTCGAAGAGAAGTATTGAGGAACTCTTGACGACCTTAGTTGAAAAGTTGTATACTGAAAAATTTTGGTTGTATATCCTAACAAAATCAATACTTGCAAGCCAGAGTAATGATAGTGTAAATTTTCCCACTTTGCTTTAGGAGCTTTGTAACAAAATATAATGCTCGAAATTCTAAGTAACTTTCTTGACCAGAGATATTTTATAACGGCGGACTCATTGAATTTTCTCAATGTTTGCTTTATATAATGATTGTGGTAGCTTAGGATAAGAGCAAGATATGTTATAATAATGTCAATTATATGTGATGCTGCTGAGTAAGAAGATAAATATAAACACATTAAGTCCATATCCCTCAGCTATCTTAAGGAGGTAAATGTATGACAGATAAAGCTATGTGGATGGTAAGAGCTGGTGAAGGTGCTTATCTTTTCCATGAATTTAGAGATAAGAATGTTGTTGCCATAAGCTGGAATGAGGTAGGAGACCTTTCTAATATATCCAGCCCTGAAGAAATAAAGAGGATTGTTAAAGAGAAGTATCATTATAGGCTGGGTAAATTAAATATGACAGCTGCACAACTCAGTAAATTTAGATTTGACTTCAAAAAAGGGGACTATGTTGTAACTTATAATCCAGAGGAAAGAATCTATCTGGTGGGGGAAATCATTGGTGATTACGAATACAATCCTAAGTTGTTGGAATATTTCCATATTCGGCGGGTTAAGTGGTTGGGTGATGTTCCAAGAGATAAGCTTTCAACTCCGACAAAAAACACTTTAGGAGCTATTTCTACGTTATTTGAGTTAAGTGAAAGTGCAAAGGAGGAAATTCTCCAAATTTTAAAAGGAAAGGAAGAAATTCCTGAAGGTATTGAAAGTGCTGAGGAAGAAATGGAATCTATCAAAGAAGATATGATAGCTAAGGCGCATGAGTTTATTAAAGACAAAATTTTGAGCTTAAATTGGGAAGAGATGGAAGAATTAGTTGCTGGTATTCTGAGAGGTATGGGTTACAAGACAATGATCACACCGAAGGGACCTGATAGAGGACGGGATATTTATGCTTCTCCGGACGGTTTAGGATTAGAAGAACCAAGGATTATTGTAGAGGTAAAACACAGGACGGGTCAGGTAGGAGGGAAAGAAATGAGGAGCTTTATAGGTGGTCTCCGACAAGGGAATAAAGGTTTGTATATTTCAACAGGAGGGTTCTCTAAAGATGCAAAATATGAAGCCGAACGCTCCAATATACCGGTAACACTAATTGATCTGGATATATTAGCTAATCTTATAACTCAATATTATGATAACTTTGATGAAGAGACTAAAAAACTTATTCCACTTGTGAAGATATATTGGCCAGCATAGTATATATAAAATGGAAGGATATTTATCTAAAGGCGGAAAAAATGCTTAAAAGATTTGGACAGGATGTAGATGCACTTTACTATTATCATAGAATGCCCCTATTGGGGTCACCTTACAGGTGTATATTAGGCTTAGTCAACATTTCATCCAAATTACCGGCTCTGCATTTTACTTGGCTGTTTAATGATGTGCTTTGCAAAAATCGAGTCGATAGGATAAAATAATCATAACAGAAGAAATGAGTATACTAAAGGAACCTGAAGATTATAAAAGTTGGGATAAACTAATCCACCATTGTGAAGAAATTGAAGGCTTAACTGACTTTGAGAAAGAAAAAGCTAAGCGTGCCTTTCTATTCTTAAAAAAGGAATTCGGGAACAATTTTCTGAATGATGCTTTCCATAGAAGACATCCAATCTACCAATATTTGATAAACCTAGCGCCATGGACTCGTAGATGGATAATATGGTTCGCAGAGGCACTTAAAGAATTGAAAGAGCAAGAAAATTATTCTAGTTTGTTCAATCGAATAATAGATGAAAATAAATTTGATGAAGGACTTTCAGTGCTAGAGATAGGTTATAAGTTTTCAAAAGCCGGGTTTAAAATAACTATAGATCCTTCTGTTAGAATTTCAGGTAGGGAGAAAAAACCAGATTTAAAGTTAATAGATAGAGATAACGGGGAAGAAATGTATGTGGAAGTCTCTGTTTTGGGTGAAAGTAAAATAATGAGTAATGCTTTTCAGACAATGCAAAGGATTTTTGAAGTTTTATGGCGCTCTGTTCCATTTATACACTATTGTGGGCGTATTCATAAGACCTTATCCGATAAACACTTAGATCAGGTCGTTAATAAAGTTGAAAAACTTGTGGAGAGGACTAAAAGAAATGATTCCTTTGAGGAATTAATTATTGAAGATGTTATTGAAATAGGGGTAGCACCAAAAAGTGACCACCACCTTTTACAGAAATGGGCAGTAGAGAGAGGATTAAGAGTAGGGGAATTTTCAGGCCCATCATACGATGTAGATGAAATATTGAGAACAAAGAGAAAAATTGAAAAAGAACAAAAGCAATTACCATCAAATTATCCTAACATCATGGTTATCAGGAATAACGATCTATTCTTTGACACTCACGATATCAGAAAGGCAATTAGCGAATTAGAAGAAGAAATATACAGGTATCCCCACGTATTGTTTGGAATAATAGAAGGAGGATATGTGGGTAGCGGAGAGAATATAATCTCTATGAAAGATCAGCACGTGTTTATCCAAAAAAACAAGATTAATTTACTTGTGGAGCAATATATTATTCTGTTTAATCAATTCTGCGAATATAGGATTTTACCAGCGACAATTACAAAGATATATAATGCTTTCAGAAATTACTAACTTTAAAAATGGAGGTACAGGGTGCATAACATACCACCAAGCGAGATGCTTCACCACTATTATAGCTCACTCTTTGGGTTGCGTTATAGGAGCATATCTTGTTTTGCTGTTGCGTGTCATCTCAAATCCTCGCTTCGCTTGAATTTGGAGTATGTCCCGAACGTTAGGCTAAAATTTTGTAGTTGTCTTAAGGAGGTGCAAATATGCCTAGAAACAAACAGCTTAAACTGATAGCGGATGAAGGAGAAACTAAAGAAGTAATCCCTCCAGGGAAGATTAAATGTTTTATTACAGGTAAACTTAGAAAAGATACACCCGAAGAAAGAATACGCCAAGATGTAGCGAGAAGCCTCGTTGAGGAATATGGATACAACAAGGATGATATTGATATTGAATTTCCTATCAAGATGGGTAGGGATAGAAAAAGAGTTGATATTGCTATTTTTGAAGAAGGAAATGAACATAAACAGGAAAATATTTATACTATCGTAGAAGTCAAAACTGAAAATATTAAACCATCCGATAAGAAAGAAGGTATAGAACAACTTAAAAGTTATGTCGCTGCATGTATAAATACCCGGTTTGCTCTTTGGGTTGGAAGTGAAAGGTTAGCGTTTAAGATTGTAGAAGAGAAGGGAAAGAAAAAACTAGAAGAAATTCCTGATATTCCCAAAAGAGGAGAAACAACAATACCGAAGCCCACCCGTGGTTCTCTTGTTCCGGCCGTAAACTTAAAACAGGTATTTAAGAGAGTCCATAATTATATCTACGCTAATCAAGGATTTCAAAAAGATAAAGCATTTGAAGAACTCTTAAAACTAATTTTTATCAAAGTTTACGATGAGCAATACAGCCCTTCCTTACAATTTTACATTCTCCCTGGAGAGGATATAGACAAGGTCAGAGAGCGATTGAACAAGCTTTTTAAGAAAGTTCAAACTCGTTATAAGTACATTTTCAAAGGTAATGAGATTATTGAATTGAATAATACAGTGTTAAAGTATGTAGTTTCAGAGCTTCAGAGGTTTAGCCTTGTTGATACGCAAACTGATGTTAAAGGAGAAGCCTATGAAGAAATCGTTGGTCCTAATTTAAGAGGAGATAGAGGAGAGTTCTTTACACCTCGTAATGTCTGCAACATGAGTATTGAAATGCTGTTCTCTCTTATTCCAGAAGACAAACTAACAAGTCCGGGTGGTATGAAAATCCTTGACCCTGCCGTTGGAACAGGAGGTTTCCTTATCGCTGGCGTTCAGAAAATAAAACAGGTGTTTTTAAACCGTGGCTTCAGATTTGACCAATTACGAGATCTGGTAAGGGATGTTGCCAATGCTAATTTCTATGGCATAGATTTCAATCCATTCCTTGTTAAAGTAGCTCAAATGAATATGGTTATGCATGGAGATGGCTCCGCCAATATAGTTCATGCTAATTCTCTTGAAAATCCTTCAGATTGGAACAGTGATGCAAAGGAAAAGATAAAGTTTGGTGAATTTGATTTGGTAGTTACAAATCCACCTTTTGGGACAAAAGCAGTGGTAGATAATCCAGATATACTAAGTCAATTTGAATTAACGACTTTTAGAACAAATTCACCACGAACGGCTCTACCCCCAGAACAATTGTTCATTGAGAGATGTTTAGATTTTCTTAAACCCGGTGGTTATCTTGGTATTGTCTTGCCTGACAGCATATTGAGCAATCCAGGATTAAAGTGGATAAGGGAATGGATACTAAAGAAAGCATATATCATAGCGAGTATTGATCTACCGGTAGAAACCTTTGAACCCCACACAGGAACACAGACAAGTATTCTGATTCTGAAAAAGAAAACGCCTGAACAACAAAAATTACAAGAAGATCATCAAATATTCATGGCTATTCCCGAAAAAGTTGGACACGATCGCAGGGGTAACCCAATATACAAAACCACACCAGACGGGGAAATAGAGCTTGATGAAAATGGAAATCCAATAATTGAAGATTATTTACCTTCAGTTGCCAAAGCATTCAAAGAATGGTTAAAAAGGAAAGGGATGATATGATGATGGAAGGAGTCCAAATTGTTGATGTTCCCGTTCATTGGGTAAATGAAGGTGAAAAGAGACTTGATGCTGGATTTTATGCCCAAGATGTAATTGCGGCGAAAATACTTATAGATAAGATTGAACATAATCTAAAAATACAGCCGATTAGCAAGCTCTCAAGCCAGATATTCTGGCCGGGTAGATTCAAAAGGCATTATGTTTCTAAAAAAAAGGGTGAGCCATTTCTTATGCCAAGTGAAGCTTTCATGTTTTTACCCAAACCCACCAAATATGTTATTAACTATCCAGAGGACGTTGTAATAAAAAGAGGTTGGCTGTTAATAACCCGTTCAGGTACAATAGGTAGAACTTTGATCGCGACAAACTACCTTGAAAATTTTGTTTTGTCCGACGATTTAATAAGAATTATCCCAAAAAAAGATGCAAGTTATGGATACTTATACTGTTATCTTAACACATGGATAGGACAAGCTTTTCTTACCAAAGACCAGTATGGAGCCACGGTTAAGCACATAGAACCTCACCATGTTGCTAACATCCCTATTCCTCGTATCCCCAAGTTAGAAGAAGAAATAAATCAAAAAATCCTTCAAGCTCATAAATTGCGAGAAGAAGCCCAGGAGCTTCTTTTAAAAGCAGAGGAAATGTTATATTCAGAACTTGGATTACCCAAAATAGATGAAAATGATATTGAATATTTTGGTGGCAAAGTAGGAAGACTTGTTAAAGCTTTTGAAGTTAAGGCAAGTAAACTGGATTATAGGTTGGATGCGAGTTACCATGTGCCGATAGCACACTTAATAGTTTCAAATCTAATAGCATCAACCTCCGGAGAGATAAAAAAATTAAAAGATGTTGCAGATTCGTTTGTGCCACCGAGATTTAAAAGACCTTACATAAAAGACCCGAATGACGGTATTCCACTTCTACAAGGAACTCACATTCCTCAAATTAAACCTTTGGGCATCAAGTATATTTGGAAAAGAATGGAAAATATACAAGCTTATATTGTAAAGAAGAATTGGATACTGGTTACTTGTTCAGGAACTATAGGGAGATTGGCTTTAGTAAGTGATTACTGGAATGGCTGGGCTGCAACTAACCATCTATTGAGAATCATGCCTAAAGAGGAGAAAATTAATCCCGGTTATTTAACCGGATTTTTACATAGTGTATATGGACAAGTTCAATTCCAACGACTTATTTATGGTGGTGTTGTAGATGAAATAGGCGAGGCAGGAGAACTCTTTAATAATATCTTGATTTTGAAACCTAAAGATAAATCTATTGAAGACAAAATCGGCTCTTTAGTAATCGAAGCATATAACAAAAAAGATAAAGCGAATCAAATTGAAGAAGAAGCCATAAAACAACTGGAAGAGACTTTAACAGAAATTGCTGAAAGAGTCTTAATTGAAAAACCAAATGAATTTAGTCAATAAAGTGTTTAATAATCCCTCTTTGCTCCAGCAACTAGGGTTGGCCATACTAACTCTACTAGTGCCCTTAGGCACAGGTTTGGTTGTAGAAATGTTGAGGGATAGGGCGTTAAATGAATTCAAAGAATTAGACTTGAGAGTAGTCTTAGATAGAGTATTTAGACTAAAAAAACTTGTCATTGTCGTATTAATTGCGTTTTTAATTCCCTTATTTATAAAGTTATTACCGACTCCGAGCAAAATGTTCTTGATTGTAGCTTATGCAGCGGCCATTATAGCTTTGATTGTAATACTCTTAGACTTTTACTATTGGGTGAAGGGAGACAGATGGAAATTTAGATATGCTTTCCTAAAACATGCCGGTAAAGAAGAATTAGAGAAGGTGTGGGGAATAATTTGGATAGCTCCTATTAAAGAATACCAACGGGAAAGGGAACTTTTTGAGATTTTTAGAAGCCAGATTGAAAGGAATCTGAGTCTAAATAAGAAAAAGCCTTTGATTAAGGATTTAAGGCGCTCTTATACCATGATAGTGAATTTTAAAAACGCGTTGAAGAAAAGGAGTAGCGCATTTCTTGTAAATTTAGTACTCTCTCATTTGGAATTACACTATGAAGTTTGGCGGAAAGAAAAACATTATAGAGAAAATAATGCTAATACAAATTTATGGTTTGAGTATGACAAAGCCTCGGCAGCATTGAGTGAAATGTTGGAGGATATTTTTAAGATCTTTTTGGAACAGAGAATGTCAATTAATTTGATCTTAGAGGAAATAGATAATTTTTGCAAAGGATTGAATAATAAGGAATATCTGAACGATCTTTTTAGTATATTTACGCCGATACTTTTAGATAATGCGGACAAGATCAAGTGGCAACATTTTCCTCAACATTGGCTGATTACAAAAGATAATATCTTGAGCAAAGGAAATCCTATACCCAATGTAATCTTTGGGATTTTTTTAGAATGGTGTCACGGAAGAATTATACAGACTCAATTGGAGTTTGATGCCAAATTGGAAAGGGTCCTACATGAGCTATTCCCCACACTAGATCCTACTTTATGGTCTGAATTTCTGCTTTTAGCTTTTTCTCAGGGGGATCCAAGCAGTAGAATACAGACTGTATTAGAGAGAAGAAAGAGTTTTGGATTGATGAGCAGGACATTTTTCTCAGGAGAAACGAGTATTGAAAATATCGAAGATACATATTATAAAGTAAAGGAAATACAAAGAAAGGCAGTTATAGAATTTATATACATATTCCCTACATGGCAAGCAGAATTCTCGTCAGAGAATTTAAAAATGTATAAAAAAGAGTTAGAAAGACTTAAATATGAAGGAGACTCATCAAAGGAGTCAAGAAGAACCCATTTGTTAGAATTAGTAAATATGATGTTGGAGTATGTTTCACAAACAAACGAGCTTTCTTAATCATTCTTGAGCATCAGAGAACCTTTGTAGAACACTCCCTTTTGTCCTCTCTTTGACAAAAAATTGTCATTTCATGAAAAAATTGAAACAGATGAGAGGAATGAGTGGGGGTTATAGGATCGGCGGAAAGCCTGATCTTTCAATATATTCCCCCAAAATAAAAAATGGGCCGTGCAGGACTCGAACCTGCGGCCACCGGATTA
>CAZFJK010000028.1:0-7353 GCA_964519225.1 uncultured Methanosarcinales archaeon
AAAAATCAAAAAACCAAAAGAAATATAAACAACTTCTTTTTCTTCTTTCAAAAAATGCCGCAGAAAGCAAGAATAAAGATTGTAAGCACCGATATAAACAAGATTAATCAGGTTTGTCAGTACATAAAAGACATAGCAGAAAAAACAGGCGTGGTTATGCGTGGTCCTATTCCTTTACCAACAAAGCGATTACGCGTTACAACTCGGCGAAGTCCTGATGGTGAAGGCACTGAAACTTGGGATAGATTTGAAATAAGGGTTCATAAAAGACTTATTGATCTTGGTATTGATGAAAGGGCACTCCGCTTAGTGATGCGCGTTCCTATTCCTGAAGGTTTGCACATTGAAATAGAAATGGTAGAATAAAAACAATCAAACAAAAACCATCAACTCTTATTCTATAAATCTTTTCATTCGCTTAACAAATTCGTCGGTTTCCTTTAGCAGCTTATCAAATTCTTCTCCACGTATTTCCTTTATTTCTCTGTGCGTAATCTTTTTCATCAATTTGTAAAACTTCTCCATTGTTTCAGCGTATTTAGGCTCGAGCAACTTCTTTTTGACAAGCCTTTCCCTAAGTAAATCAGCAACATGCTCTGGCGTTGGAGGAATTTCGCCCACATGCATTAAAGCAGCATGAGCGGCATCAATAACTGCCCAATATAAATCCAGAGTTGCTTGAAGCAAATGCCATTTTGCATTAACTATTGTTCTCGGCGCTCTGCCGAAATAGACCCAGACGCTCTCTTTTGTTGGTCTTATCCTTCCTTGAATAAGCAGTGCTTGCAGTGGCTCAAAAATACCAGGATCAATTAGCGGAACGCCATCGCGCAGGATGTTTATTGCAACAGGATCTCCGGCTCTAACATATTCCCAAAAAGAAGTTATTGTCATTGAAGTAACATGCAATCTCGTGCTTACCTTTGCAACTGTTTTTTCAACAATCAGCTTATACGCCTCAACAACTTCCCTCGTCATCCTTATAGCTAAGTCATCAACAACAACAAGAACATCAATATCACCTTTAGGACCTCTAGTGCGCCTTGCAGCACTTCCAAATAAAACAACGCACTTCAGAAAATCGCCAAATTCATTTTTTAAGCGCTTAGCAAATGCTTTTGCAATCGTATAATCTTCAGTAGGATATTTGTAAAGATTCGGATTTGTTTTTGGCAAGATAGTAAACCTCATCGAAAAAAATAAATTCAAGCACACTTTATTAAACTTTCTTTTTTCTCCGCTTGCTCCCTTCTTAGTTTTTCATCAAGGATTGATTCTATTTCATTAACAATTACTTCCAATTTCCTCTTCAAAGCAAAAGTTCCAAAGTTCAGCCACATATCTTCAGGGACTTCAGGAATAATGGATTTTTGCATTATCTGACGAAGAAACGCATACTGATGGATTAGTCTTTCAATTGGATCACGATCTTCTTGCCAGGTGTTTATTTTGTTTCCTTCGTTCCAGCACATCCTGAGTCTTAAGCTGTAAGGGTCCAATTGAATAACACAGCGCTGACTTAATACACCATTCCGTTGTTTGTAAGCAACGAGCTCATAAAAGACAGCTGGAGGCATAGCAATTCTTCTAACATGATCTGTTTCAATGTTGATATAACCTCCAAAATCAAGTTCTTTTTGAAGTTCGCTTTTCATTTTAATACTCTATAATTTTTAAAACATAACTATATAAACCTTTCGTTTTTATACAACTTCCCAGTGATAAAAAGAAACCTTTAAAAAGTCATACTACTCTTTCCTATACTATCATGGTCTGGTTCAATGAAGAGTTACGATTTTATCCATGCTTTTGCGACATAACAGGAAAACAGCTTGAGATTTGGCCAAATACAAATCCGCCATTCGGCAAAACAAAAATAAAAACCACAGTTACTGGAATAGACGGTTTTGTAGTTAAATATTAAATTTTATAATATTAAAATATTAAAAGTAAATATTAAACACACAAAAATGTATTATCAAATTTCATACAGAGTATCTGGAAAGATACCATCAAATGCACCTTTTCAAATAAATTATGAGCCAATCTCATTCCATGTCAATAATGCTAATAATTTTCCTCAAGAATATGCGTTACGATTAAATCAGCAACAACCAGTATACAACTATTCTACGAGTCTTAACCATATATATCAAAACCGAAAAGACCTTTATGAGAGCAGACATAATCAAATCGAACAAGCCAAAGAGCAAATTAGCACAAAAACGCCACAAACCATAATAGAATCCTTCTTAGCACTGCCATCAAAAGCCAATGTTCAGTTCATAGGCGAAATCCAAAAATTAAAACCTTTTATCGAAAGCATATTCAAAAAAACAACCGACAAACAGCTGCCAGAGAACATCCAATTCCAACTTCTTCCTCAAGTAAAATTCGAAGAACGCTTTGGCAAAGCAACACTTGGCATTTCAATAAACAGATATCCTTTCATAAGCGACGTTCTCCTGAAAGAAAACAGCCTTCCAGAATTGCTCTTAACAGCAGGCCATGAAATCGGCCATGTTCTTTCAGAGCCAATTGAAAATAGCTTTCTTGAAGAAGCAAAAGCATATGCTTTTATGCTTGCATGGCTTAAAACAATAAAAGAAAACAACATCGCCGGACTAAAGGATTTTATCAAACTTACTCCTCCGGCTAAAAACGGAATTCACGATAGAGCCCTTGATTTTGTTTTAGAGCAGACTGCTTCAGGAAAAGAGCCTATTGAATTATTCAAAGAAATTACTAAAATCAGGCACGAATTCGCGCTCTGATTCGTTCGAGTTCTTTCCTCAAATCAGCTTCAATTTTTTCAATATCTATAGCAATCTTCTTTTTCAACGCTGTTAAAATGTGCAGTTCTTTGTAAATTATTGCATAGCGCTTACTATGTTTCTTTGTATGTTTTGGATGCTTTGCTTCTTGTAAAGCTCTCTTGCAAGCTTCAAGTTCTTTAACTTTCTTTTCAATAGTTCTTTCAAGCACAGTCCACTTTTTCGTATGTTCTAACAATCTTTTGGCCTCAGCAACAAGAGATGGCATTTTGATTATTCAAGCGGAACCCTGCTCCATAATGTCCAGTCTTCTGATGGAGCATAAGGACCAACAACAAAGTATGGTGATTGTGTTTGTCCGAAATAACTATACTGTATTTCAGTCCATGTTCTTTTTGGTGCAAAATGTGGTAGATAATGTGCTGCATAAACTGGACTTCCGAATAATCTCCATGTTTTATACAAACCGACTATATCAGCGGGTTCTGTTGTTGCAGCAGCACCAGCTTCAACTGTAAGTGGCCCTTTATAGCCGTACTTCCTTAACGTTTCAACTATTTCTTTTACAGGAGCAATTCCTGTTCCAGGAATTAAATGCTCATCCTGATAGCCAAAATTATCTGAAAGATGAACATTTCCAATCATATCTTCTTTTGCAAGCTGTTCAACTTCTTTTAGCATCCATTTTTTGAATTCGGCATCATTTTCATCAACTGATTTTTTTGGGTCGTCATGCCAGTATTTCCTCCACATATTTAAGTGACCAGTGTCAAGCGTTATTTTTATATGTGTTCTAGCAGCATCCCTCGCTTCTTTTCTCGACAATCCTCTTTTAACCAATATATCTTCCATTACCTTTCTTGCATTCTTCACAAGATTCCTAAGTTCTTCTGGATGCCCTCCATAGTTTTCAGGATAAAGATTTTCAATAGCAACAAATATCGGCTTTTTTGTTTTCTTTCGTCTTGTTGCTTCCCATGCAGCAAGTCCGGCTTCAGCGTAACCTCCATAGCTTTCTCTTAAAGCATATTTTCTTGAACTTTCAGCATATTCTCTTAGCATTTCTGCTTGTTTTGCTTGCTGTTCCTGTGCAGTACTTGCTTGTTTAGCATGTTCAATTTCTCTTCGTATTAATCTCATCTTTTCTTTGATCAATTCACTGGGAAGCTTCTTTTCTTCCCTTGGAACTATTATCCCTAATTCTTCAAGTTCACTTTTTAGCCTGATTGCAAGTTTATGCCTTTTTTCAGGTGGTACTTTTTCCTCCTCTTTTTTCCAAAGAGTATATGCCTCTTCTAATCTCTTTAATTCTTTTACATATTTATCAAAGTGTCTTGCATATTCCAAAGCCCATCCTTTTGCATGCGCTTCATCTACTGCCAAAGTTGATTTGACATAGACTTCCTCAGGCAAAATCATTTCATCATACCTTAAAGGCCTTCCTAATTTTGCAGCCATTTCCTTGTTTATCTTTTCAGCTTCGCGCTCAAAGTCTTTCCATGTTTTCATCTCAATTTTAAATCTTCCAGTTTCAGGATCATAATCAGGAACTCTATCCTCTGGAGCTACTTTTCTCCCTAGATAATCAACATAATCACCTTTTCTGACACGGACTAGGTCGCCTTTTCTTATGCCTAAGCGCGGATAATCTGTTTCGGCAACATATGTATAGTCTTTTTCAGCCACCTTCCATTTTGGCGTTGCTACCTCAACACCTTTCCTAACTTGATGAAAAACTCTTCCTGTTCGTTTATCGACTATGCCTATAACTGCACTTTCAGGCTCTTCTTTGTACGCAATAAATCTGTAGCCGTCGGGTGCTTTTGGATCCTTTGCCCAGGGTTCATCGCTAATCGGTCTTGGAAACTCTCCGCTATGAACAACAACCGGACCACCATCTGCAACATCAGCAGCAAATTCAATAGCTCTTTTTATCTCATTAAGAGCAAACTTCTTGTACTCAGGAGAGAAATTTCCATATCTATCCATGCCAGAAAGACCACCTATGCCAAATGATGCATGCGTTGTTAGATTAACTTCGGCAATTTCAGCTAATTCCTTTAGCGCTTGCCTGTGCTCTTTGCCATACATTCCTGGTGTTTGTGCAGTTCTTTGCCCAGCACCAGCTCCAGGAAACTGAATCTCCAGTGCTCCAGCCCCTTGTTTCATTTTCGCAGCAATATCCTGCAATCCTGCAGCTCCGATACCCATTGGCAAACCCCACCCAATATCTTTTACTCCAATGCCAACATCATCAGTACTTATATCTTCAGGGGTAGGTCTGCCATAATCTCTGTCCAGAGGCGTAATATAATTACTAAATATTACCATTTTTATTTTAATTTTCCTCGATATATTTCTTTTATTTTTTCTGTTACTCTTTCTATTCGCGTGGTAGTATTTAAAACACTTTCTCTTTCTTCAGGTTGATAGCTTCCTCCTGCTATGGCTTCAAGTTTTTCTCTCGTTGCATATTGTATTGCTATTGCTTCTTCACGCTGTTCTGGAGTAATCTCGCCTGTTGCAGCGGCAGTGTATAATTCTCTTGCCCTGTTATAAAGCTCTTCTGCAGGTTGTCTGCTTAACGCATAAACCTGCTGCCAAAATTCTTCCTGCTGTCTTTTTTCTGCACTGATTTCAGTGCCAGCAACAACTTCTTCTATTGTTCCAGGTCTTTCTTCTGCTTCCCTCTTTTCTGCTCCTTCTTCATGAGTGCGCCTTTCAGAAACAAACCTCGCAACCTTAAATATCTCTTTTTCTTCTGGAGTAAAAAGCTCTTCTATATCCACAGCTCTGAGCTGTGGTATAACATCCCTAAATTCTTCAAGAATCCTCAATTCCTCTTCAGTCGCTTTAATCATTTCTTCGGCCAGTTCTATTTCCTTCTTTCTTTCTTCTTCTATTTTTTTAAGAAAAGCAAGTCTCTTTTCAGGAGGCAATCTTTTTAAGAAAGCGAGCAATCGCTTTTTTCTCTCTTCACGCTTATCGAGTTTATTTTCTTTTACGATTTCTACCATTGAATCATATTGTGAGCTTTTTTAAAATTCTTATACGTTTCGTAAGCAACGAGTAAAACTTCGTTCTTGGCAGCTTTTTTTTCTGCATTTTCTTGCCACCACTTAAGCTTTATTTCTTTTTTCCCTTTTTCTTTTTTAACTTCCTTTTTTCCCTCTTTCTTTTCCTCGACTTTCTTGCCAAGCAAACGGTTTACAAATCTTTCAAAAACGGTTTTTGGCTTTTCTTCAGTTTTTTCTTTTTCTTCTTTTTCACTTTCTTCTGCTTTTTTCAAGTAACGTTGCAATTCATCACCTAAAGCATCCATTGCAGCTTTAACACTTTCGCTTACGCTTCTCATCAGCTCAAAATCCTCAGCTTTTCGCATTTCTTTAAATTTCTTTATTTGCTCATCTGTCCAAACATACCCTCTAATGTTTATTTCAACTTTGCCGACATGTATTGGACCCCTTTGATAGCCCTCTTGCTGATAGCTCATCGCAGGCCTTGTTCTAAAAAGAAAATGTACTAGAATGCAGCTTTTGTATTTCTTGTTTCCACCAGGAAATTTATGAGCAAGCAGCTCAACCTCGAGCATGCTTCCTTCAAAAGCCGATATAAGGTCTGGCGTCAACACCTTTTCCTCATCAAGCGTTAATCTCCTTATATGCCTTAAGTATGGTTTTACCCAAGTCATATACATCTTAATGATCTCATAGTGTTGTTTCAAATACTTAAGCACAAATCCAAATCTTGTTTTCAGTTCTTTGTAAGTTGCTTCTTTCCATCTGAGATACTGAGCTAGTTTTCTTTTCAACACATTTCTGACAACCTTATTAAATTGCGCTCTTTCAGTATCAACAACTTTATCGACTTCAGCAGCAGTTCTTGGATGTGTTGAAAAGAACAGATCTGGCAAAGCAGTAAATTGCACTTGATGTGCCATACCATAAACAGAAGCCGGATTTTTTGCACCGCCTTCTACAAGATCAATCCAAATGCCCTTGAGAGCAATTTCAGCTGCTTCGTCACCTTTCATGCTATCTTCATAATATTTCAATCTTTCTTCTATGATTCTTAGCTCTCTCACAAGCTGGAATAGCTCTTTTATCATTTTTCCGATAGTAGCTAAAAACTGGCTTACTTTATCCTGCTGTAATCCAATCCTTTGCTGTGTAACGCCAAAAAAAGCACTGTTTTCAGCAGCTGCAAATACATCTATAGTTTTATCAACATTGGCATAACCCCAGCCATCTCTTAAATGGCTTAAAACCCAGAAATAAGTTTCTTCTATTGACATGTTTGGGACTTCCCATACTAACTTATATTTCTTCAGAGGAGCAGGAAATCCTGTTGGAACAAAAGCTCCTTTGCTTTCTTCCCAAATCTCTTCTTCAAAACCAAAATCTTTCAGCAGCTTCGAGCTAGGCATTAAACTTAACTTAGATTTAATCTATTAAAAACATTTCGAAAAGAATTTTGCTGAGGCGAAACCATGCAGCAGGAGAATTAAGCGTTCACTCGGACGCTTACGCTTAACCCTCATTCCATCCAAATTGCTTTGGGGCTCGCCTTAATTCCGACA
>CAZFJK010000029.1:0-6660 GCA_964519225.1 uncultured Methanosarcinales archaeon
AAAATGCTGGTCGGTGTTGTTGGAAAGACAAATACAGGAAAAAGTACTTTTTTCAAGGCAGCTACGCTTGCTGAAATAGAAATAGCCAATAGGCCATTCGTTACGATAAAACCACATCATGGCTGCGGATTTGTTAAAGTTGAATGCCCTGAAAAAGATTTTGGTGTTAAGTGTAATCCAAGAACTGGTTTTTGCTTAGAAGGAAAAAGGTTTGTTCCAATTGATTTACTTGATGTTGCTGGGCTCGTACCAGGAGCTCATAAGGGCTTTGGGTTGGGCAATAAATTTTTAGATGATTTAAGACAGGCGGACGTTCTTATTCATGTTGTTGATGTTAGCGGCGGTACTAATGAAAAGGGTGAGCCAGTTAAACCTTTTAGCTATGATCCATTAAAGGATGTTGTTTTTCTAGAAAACGAAATCGACCTCTGGTTTTATGGTTTGCTGAAAAAGGATTGGCACAGAATTGTTAGAGAGATAGAACTGCAAAACGTTGAGGCAAAAGTGGCTTTGGCTGAAAAATTCTCTGGCTTGAAGATAAGTGAAGAAATGATTGATGCTGCTCTGAGAGTAATAGACAAGAGATTATCTCGATTTGATGATGAGGACTTACTTCATTTTGCAAAAATATTGCGGAAAAAGAGCAAACCGATGATTATAGCAGCAAATAAAGCAGACGTTGAGGGTACTGAAGAGAATATCAAAAGATTGAAGGAAAGATTTAAAGATTACATCATAGTTCCATGTTCTGCTGAAAGTGAACTTGCTTTACGAGAAGCAGCAAAGCACGGCTTTATTAATTATATTCCTGGAGAAAATGATTTTGCTATTGTTTCTGAAAATAAATTAAGTGATGAGCAGAAGCGAGCGCTGGCATTCATAAAAGAAAAGGTTTTACACAGGTTTGGAAGTACTGGCGTTCAAGCAGTTATTGATGCTGCGGTTTACTCCCTGCTCAAGCAGATGGCCGTTTTTCCAGTTGCAACAAGACAGCTTAGTGATAAAGAAGGAAATATTTTGCCTGATTGTTTCATTGTTCCGCAAGGAATGACTGCAGGAGAATTCGCCTTTAAGATTCATACTGACATTGGTAAGAATTTTATCAAAGCGTACGATTTGCGAACCAAAAAGTTCGTTGGGAAGGATTACCAGTTAAATCACAAAGATGTCATACAGATAATAACAAAGTAAGAACGTAAAGGTTTTTATTCTTCTTTCTTCTCTTTTGAAAAAGCAGAAATCAAATCTATTATGTATTTTCCTTCTCCTATCTTGAAGACGATCGGTTCTTTTTTGAAAAGATGGACGAGGTCAATCTCATATTTTCCTGGTTTTGTAACGCGAATGCTTTCAAGATCAAGGATTACTGGTTCTTCTTGTTCTGGTGTTATACCGAGCACATCAAACACGTCTTTTTCTATTTGTTTTTTCTCTTCTTCATTAAGATTAGAAGTAATCCGTTGCATTGCCTCGAGCTTTTCCTTCTTAATAAAGAAAAATAGCTTTCCACCGCAGTTAGCGCAGCCCTTCAAAATAGTTGCATCACCATCATCGTAAAGAGTTCCGCATCTGACGCATTGGTGGGGCATTCTTTATCTTTTTTTATTGTTCCGTCTTTTGTTCCTTTTGTTTTTTTGATTTGTTTTTTCTAACGTCAGCAATTCTATTTTATTTGGGTCTTTTTTAATCTGTTTCACTATATTTGCAGGACCGATCACTGTAAATCCTGTCCTATTTCCAAGCAAAGCATTTATAATCCTGTTTTTGAAGCGTTTAAGTCCGGTTAAATTTTCTATTGTTGGATTTATCACAGCAAGTTCTATACCTTTAAAATCCTCATTTATTTCTTCCATTGTTGCTTTGATTAACTCTGCTTCTTCTTCTTTTTTCAATCTGCCTTGAAGCAAAACGATCTTATCCTCTTTTGCAAGATTGAGTAGTTTTCTTATTCTTCCGACTGAGCTAAGCGCCATGATTTCTTCGTAAGGAACAATTTGGAGCATTACCATTTTTATTCTTTTATTTTACGAGCTTGAATAGTGCTGAGTAAAAATTGTCTATGTTTTTGCCATATTTTGCACTTATGCCAATAACAGGATATTGAGGAAACGCTGCTTGTACCTTTTTGATGTTCGCCTTCTTTAGATCGGTTTTGTTTGCTGCTATCAACACAGGAATGTTTCTTGCTGCCAGATTACCTAAAATTGTAATGTTTACTTGGTTGTATGGATCTTTAGTTGAATCGAGAACAACTATAACAGCGTCCATTTCATCGAGCCATTTTATTGCATCGATTACTCCTTTGGTTGCTTCCTTGGCTCGCTTTTTAGCTTCTTTTTCTGGCAATCCCGCTTTAATAAAATCTTCAAAGTCTATTTTCGTAGCTATGCCTGGAGTATCAACAAGGTTAAATTGAAGTGTTTTTCCTTTATGCTCAAGTTTTATTTGTTCTTTTATCTGTATTTCCCTTGTTTCGTGAGGTATTCTGCTAACTTGGCCCATTTCTTCGCCGAGCCAATCGATGCATATTTTATTTGCTAAGGTTGTTTTTCCGGCATTCGGCGGCCCATATAAACCTAATTTTATAGAATCCCGACGTGAGAACCATCCGAAAAGGAATCTTCTCAACAATGCTAAGATACTCATTGCATCCCCTCTTTTTTCTTTTTGACTAATTTAGGTTTATTTAAATTTTATTATGATTGAATTTTCAAACATTCATTAACCAAATTTTTTACTCGCTCTATGTCATCTTTTGTTACTTCTTTTCTACTTTCTATTAATGCTGATGCACCGCACAGCCTCACCAAGCCAACAACGAATCTTGGAGTTATTTTTGTTACGAATTGTTTTTCATTCAACTTTAGATGTTTTACAAAATCAACTATTCTTCGCTTGTTTGCTTCTGTAAAGCGAGGTTCTTGTGGCATGTTTGCCTGAATCCATTTTATGTATTCGCTAATAAAAAATTTATCTGCTGCTGTTATGCTCTTTGTTTTTTTCTCGATCACATGTTCTGTTATTTCCATAAATCTTTTAACGCTCGGTTTTTTAATTATAAATATAAAATGAAATCTTGAAAGGAGTGCTGACTCAAAAGGCATTTGCTTTTTAATGGCTTCAATTGACGTGCCTTTAAATTCATCGTGGGTTGGATTTGCAGTAGCGAGAATTTTTACCCTGGCATCGAATTTGAAATGTTTTCCACCTTTATCATAAGTAACAAAGCCTTTCTCCATCGCATTATAGAGACCTGCATAATCCTCTTTTCGCATTAGATTAAGCTCGTCGATTACGCATAAGCCGTCATTAGCCATAGGAAGTAGGCCAGGAATTACTTCATTGCCTTTTACAGTGACTACAAGACCAGCACCACTCGTTCCACTACCAAGACCATAGGCTGAGATAGGAGCAAGTTCTGAAGCAGATCTTGCTATGTCTGTTTTGCCAGTTCCGGGATCGCCGATCAAAAGCAAATGGATTGGTTGCTTTGATACAAGCTGCAATGCTATTGCTTTTTTTATTGCATCATAGCCGGAGATTTGCGGAGCTATTGCTGTTGATATCTTGCTTAGTGCTGATTCTGAGAAAGATTTGAATTTTTCTTCGAATACATATTGCTTTAATTTGGTGTTTATTTCGTGTATCTTTTCTTGATATATTTGTGTTTGTTCATCATGTTTAAGCTTCAGCTGGAATATGCTAAAGGATTCTATTATTGTGGTGTTATATGTTACGCGTATCAAAGAAGCGACTTCCTTCTTAAGAAGTTTTTTGACGAGTTTTTGTTCCTTCTTTTCGAGCGCTTTTTCAATGCTTTCATCTAATTTTATTTTTTTAAAGAACATGGACTCATAAAGAATTTATTGATTAAAAAATATTTTGTTTTTTTGGATAGGTTTAAAAATATAGAAAGAACTTAATGATAAAAGAGGTGATAAAATGAAAGCTATTTGGAAGGGCGCTATCGCTTTCGGACTTGTTAATATTCCTGTTAAGCTTTATTCTGTCGCTGAACCTAAAGCGATAAGTTTTAGATTGCTTTGCGGGAAATGTCATTCACCATTGCGCTATAAAAGATGGTGTGACAAATGTAAAAAAGAGGTTAGCTGGGAAAACGTGGTTAAAGGGGTTGAATATGCAAAGGGAAAGTATTTTGTCGTTACAAGAGATGTGTTGAAAAAATTAAGGCCTGAAAAGAGTGATTTAATTGAGATTATGTTTTTCACTGATAAGGGAAGCATAGATCCAATTTATGTAGGCAAGAGATATTATGTTGTTCCTAATAAAGCTGGCGAAAAGGCGTATTTTCTCCTGAAAGAAGTTTTGCAGGCAACAGCTAAAATAGCAATTGGAAAATTTGTCATGAAAGAGAAACAGTATCTCTGTGCGATTGAAAGCTATAAGCAGGGATTGCTTTTAACAACACTAAACTATGCTTATGAAGTTAGACCCATTGATTTGATTGAAGAATTAAAAGTTTTGCCAAAGCTCGGAAAAAAAGAACTTGCGTTGGCTAAAGAACTGATAAAGAAATTATACGAAGAAGAGTTTGACATTAATGCTTTTAAGGATGAGTTCGCTGAAGGGCTTAAGGAGCTTATTAAAAAGATGATTAAAGGAGAAAAAATCAAAGTGAAGAAAAAAGAAAAGAAAAAGAAACTTACGCTTGTTCAGGCTTTAAAGGCAAGTATTGGTAAATGAGAACGGCTATAATAAGTTTGCATCGAAGATTAGAAAAGCTCTTTTCTGACATCTACGATTTTTACGCGATCTTTGTACTTTATGTATATGACTTGATCACCGACCTTGGCATTGTTCTCTTTTAATAGGTTTAAATCAAATTCAGCTTCATAGGAATCGTAGGTTTGATCATCAATAATTACAGCATGTTTCTTTTTTAGTTCGATAAGTTGAGCAACGCCACGTTTGAATGGTAGATCCACTTCTTTATCACATGGTTCATTTAACTTGTATTGTTTACCTGAAAATATACCTTCGGCTAACAAAATTACTGAATTTTCTTTCAATTCGACGTTTTTTACGACGCATGGCTCGTCCGAATGGACTATATAGTATCCTCGTTTTACGTCTTTCAATTTGACCATTAGAACATCACAAGAATATATGACAAAAGAGTATTTAAAATTTTCCGATTAAATCAAAAATCTCTCTTTTGACATTTTAACTTAAGCTTAAACTAAAAATTTAAAAATGTAATGAACATTAAAGGATTGGGGTGGTTAAATGTTAGCATACGTGTTAATTGCGCTAAAAACATGCGATGAAAGTAAAGTGTTGGATAGCCTAAAACAATTGCCTGAAGTAGAGGAAGCGCACGTTCTTTTTGGTGAATGGGATATTATAGCAAAAGTGAATGTTAACGGCACAGAGGACTTAGCAGCATTTATGATTGAAAAAGTGAGAACTCTGCCTGAAGTTAAGCTTTCAAGCACAATGATTGTAGCTAAAAGTTAATCTTAGATGATTAAAGCAAAGAAAAAGAGGATAATCACCAAAACGAGGTCTAAAAGAATTTCGTGCAGTGTTGGCGCAAATAAAAGCCCAAACCATTTTGACTTCTTTTGAATTTCTTTTGGCTTGAAATGCACGTAGTCTAGAAACATATGAGTATAGTAAGCTATTGCTATAGCAAGGGCAGTAGTGCTATTTAGAAATGCAATGAAAAAAATTAGGCCTGAAACCACAAGAAAGCCAGGTAGATGATGAATAAATGTTCTTTCGTGTTCCTTTCCTAGTACAGCATTATTCCAGCAAACTCTGAAATTAGGATTTTTCTTTTTTACAAGATGACACAAGAAATGGTCTAAATCGAGTAATACAGAAAGAATTGCAATGATAACAGCGTATTCAAAAGGAAACAAAGTATAAGCAAATGCCAAAGTAAAAAGGAAGTGGGTTAGAGGGTACATTTTTTAAAGAAACAAATTTTGAAAATTCATAAAGATTGCGTTTGCTGTTTCTTCTTCTGTAAATCCTTTTATTTTTGCTATTTGTTTTATTGTTTCGATTACATAAGGTGGTTCGTTTCTTTTTCCTGGATACGGGCTAAGGTATGGGGCATCTGTTTCTGTGAGAAGTTGAGTTATCGGTACGATTTCTGCCATTAGTTGAAAGTGCTGAAGTCTTACAATGATCGGAGGTATGGAAAAATAATATCCTTTATCTGCTGCTTTTCTGATGAGATGTTTTCTTCCCATAAAGCAATGGAGAACAACTTTTTTTAGCGAAGATGAAAAAAGCATATCCATCACATCGAATTCTGCTTTTCTGCTGTGGACAATAAGGGGTTTTTTGATGCGTTCAACGAGCTCTATAACGCGTTGGAAAACATTTTTTTGTTTTTCTGCATGTTCCTTTCCAAACTTGTAATCAAGACCGCATTCACCAACAGCTATGATGTTGTTTTTTTGCTGTTCAATAAATTCAAGCTCATCATCAACGTCGATTGGTTCTAAGTCACGTGCTAAGCCACCTTGTTTAAGCTCTTCTGCCAGAGCATCTATTGGATAAAGGCCAAGAGAGGCATGAACAATGTCAAATTGCTTTGCCAGTTCCAAGGTTTTCCTGTTTGCTGTTGTATTCACGCCGCTGGTAATGATATGTTTAACGCCGAGTTCTTTCCATCTTGGAATAAGT
>CAZFJK010000030.1:0-6595 GCA_964519225.1 uncultured Methanosarcinales archaeon
GAATAAGAGTCTCGAGAATTTTTGGAAAGAAGATTTTAAAAGTTCAAAAAAATATTTGGAACGCTTATTGAATATATGTCCGTACCATCCATATGCAAAACACTTATTAGCCCTAGTTTCTGATAAAATTAAAACTGGAAAAGAAGAAGTTGCCCTTTCAAAACAAAAGCCGAAGAATACTGGTTCGCGCAATATCGCTATTTACGCATTTATTTTTGGGTTGGTGGTCGGATTAGGCCTTTTATTACTTTTGTACATAAAAGGAGGTTTTCTTAAAAAAGTTCTAAAAAAGCTTAAGATAATCAAAAATTTTAAATAAAGATTGCTTTGCCGCAAACTTATGACACTCGATAAGTTAGTGGAATGTGGCGAAGAGGCAAAAGTCACTGGTAGAAAATCTTTTAGCAGGCAAGTGCTTTATGAAGATATTAAGAACATATTAATATCACCAGTTAGAGGGCATATTGAATCAAGAAAAATAAAAATTCAAGTGGTTCATGAATGGAATGACAGCAAGAGCTATATTCAAGTGAATGTATTCGGCTTTGTTAACGGACACGATGAGAATGATAGTTCTTATTGTTTAAGCAAAAGATATTCAGCTGATGCTGTTAAAAGAGAGCTAGAAGAAAAAGGATATTTCTGTGCATTCGGTCACAGGATATATCTTCCATCTTCGATTTCTTTCGGAACGTTTAAATAGTTCATACTAATAAGATTTTTGCATGAAGAAAATTGAAAAAGAGATTTTGATATGCGCTTTAGAGAACGCTGTTAAATTCGGCGGTAAAGCAAATGTTGGCGCAGTTATAGGAAAGATTATCGCTTCTAATCCAGAACTTAAAAGAAAAATAAAATCAATTTCAGAATTGGCTAAAAAAATCGTTGAAGAGGTTAATTCTCTACCATTAGAAGATCAAAAAAAGAAGCTTAAGAAGATTTCTCCTTCTGCATTGATAGAAAAGAAAAGGAAGAAAAAGAAAGAAGAAAAAGAAAAAAGATTGCCAGAACTGAAAAACGCACAAAAAGGAAAGGTAGTAATGCGTTTTGAACCGAGTCCGAGCGGACCGTTGCATATAGGACATGCAATTACAATCGGACTTAACATCCTTTACTGTAAAAAGTACGACGGAAAATTAATTCTGAGAATCGCCGATACAAATCCGGAAAATATTGACCCCGAAAGTTACAGAATGATTATTAACGATTCTCGCTGGTTGCTCTCTGCTGCTGATTCTGTTCCCATGGAAACCTATTTCCAATCGGAAAGGCTCGGATTTTATTATGATTATGCAGAGCAGTTAATTGCACTTGGCAAGGCATATGTTTGCACATGTAATACTGACGAATTCAGAACTTTGCTGTTTAAAGGAAAGGCCTGTCCTTGCAGAAAGCTTTCTGAAAAAGAGCATTTGCTTAGATGGGATAAGATGTTTGCTGAATATAAACCTGGAGAAGCTGTTGTGAGGATCAAAACCGACTTAAAGCACAAGAATCCTGCAATAAGAGACTGGGCCGCCTTAAGAATATGCGAAAAACCACACCCAAGGAAAAAGGATGCGAGGGTTTGGCCTTTGATGAACTTTGCTGTGGCTATTGACGACATGCTGATGGGAGTAACGCACACCATTAGGGGTAAAGATCACCAGGACAATGCAGAGAAACAGGCATATGTTTTTAGATATTTCAAAAAAACTCCGCCAATAAACTTATTTATAGGAAGGATTAATTTTGTTGACCTTGAATTAAGCGCTTCAAAAACAAGGAAATTAATTGAGTATGGCGAATTCGATGGATGGAGTGATATAAGATTGCCTTTTTTGATTGCTTTGCGTAGAAGAGGATATCAAGCAAAAGCGTTTTTGCAGCTTGCTGAAAGTTTTGGAGTAAGCAAGCATGATAAAGTCGTTAATGCTGATGAATTCTATAAAATTTTAAATGCACTTAACAAAGACATAGTTGAGCCAAAGGCAAATAGATATTTCTTTGTTCCAGATCCTGTTTTAGTTAAAATCGAAAATGCTCCTGAAAAAGAAGTTAAAATAAAGCTACATCCCGATTTTCCGAGACGCGGAACCAGGACGTTTAAAACAAAAGGAAGATTTTATTTGTGGAAGGAAGATACTAAGCGAATAAAAGAAGGAAAGCTGTATAGACTTATGGATTGTCTTAATTTTCGAAAAGAAGGAAGAAAATTTGTTTTTGATTCTGAGGATTATGAAAAATACAAGCAGAAAGGTGAAGCGATCTTTCACTGGTTGCCTGCTGATGAAAAACAGCTAATTAAAGTTGAATTGTTGATGCCTGACAAAACATTGCTAAAAGGACTTGGAGAAAAAAGATTAAGCGAAGTTGATGTTGGCTCTGTTGTTCAGCTCGAGAGAATAGGATTCTCAAGGCTGGATAGTAAGCAAAAAAACAAAGTTGTTTTTTGGTTCGCACATAGATAGATTAAATCAAACCGCACTCAAATAAAAAATGAATATACTCGCCGCTGCGTTGATTGTAACATTAATAAATTCATCTTTTGGATTTGTTGGACTTTTTAGTTTGTTCGTTAAGAAAAGAAAGCTTGATGCAATTGCAAGTTCCCTTATTGCGTTGTCTGCTGGCACATTGCTCGGAGGAGGATTATTTCATCTATTAAAGGAATCTTTTATTCCATCGATGGTTGTGATTGGCTTTTTGGCTTTTTTCTTGTTGGAGGAAGTATTACACTGGCACAGGTGCAGGATATGTGCTATTCATCCATATTCATATTTGATTTTAATCGGAGATGCCATTCATAATTTCATTGATGGCATGGTAATTATTACCTCTTTTCTTGTGAGTTTTAAGCTAGGATTGGTAACAAGCTTTTTGATATTGCTTCATGAGTTTCCCCAAGAACTTGGAATATTTGGTGTTTTGGTTAAGGGCGGTTTTGAACGAAAAAGAGCGATGCTCTATGCTTTTCTTGTTCAGACCACATCAATTCTCGGTGTAGTTGTTGGCTCATTATTTGTTAGTACCGTTGAACATATTTCGGCATACATTATTCCTTTTGCTGCAGGCGGATTTATTTATATTGCTGCAAGCGATTTGATTCCAGCAATACATCAAGAAAAAGGAATTCAAAAATTGAAAAGCATATTATGGATGGTGGTTGGAATTCTTTTGCTTGCATTTATTTAAATAAGATTGCCTATCTCACTCTTATTGCTTCTAAATTTCTTGGAGCTGTGGTTTCGAGTTTGTATGCTTTGTGGATAGAAGAAGCTAAGTCAAGGCATCTGACGCTTTCTCCATGTTGAACAATAACTTTTTTTGGTCTTGGCGTACAGCGATAAACATAGTTCATTAATTCGCGTCTATCAGAATGTGCTGTTATCTCAAGCTTAAGAACTTCCATTTTGATTTGAACAAGTTCTTGCTTTGTTCCATTCTTAAAGACAAATTCTCTCTCTCCTTGCTGGATTCTTCTACCAAGAGAACCTTCACCTTGATAGCACGTGAAGATCAATGTGTTTTTAGGATTGTCGCATAAGTGCTTAAGGTATTCAACTGACGGACCTCCTACAAGCATACCACTAGTGGCTTGAATAACGCATGGGCCTTCTTCTTCGATAATTTTCATCCTTTCCTTTTTGCTGCCTACCCTTTTGAAAATGCTTGACAAGAAAGGATTTTGATCGCGATGAAATATCAAACGCCTGATTGAGCTGTTTAGATATTCAGGATATGCTGTGTGTATTGCTGTAATATCCCAAACCATTCCATCGATATAAACAGGAATCGGCTCAAGTTCTTTTTTTCTTATGAGCTCTTCAATCATCAACATGACTTCTTGGCCTCTACCTGAACCAAGAACAGGCATCAAAACCTTGCCATTGCGTTCTATTGTTCTTTTTATTGCTTCTGCAAGTTCTTTGTCGGCTTCTTTTTGCGGCGGCATTATATTTGTTTTTCCACCATATGTGCTTTCAAGTATTAAAGTTTCACACCTAGGGAATTGCGTGTTTGCAGGATCAAGCAGTCGTGTTCTGCCAAATTTAAGATCACCTGTATAAACAATATTGTGAAGGCCGTTTGCAATATGCAGATGAACTAATGAACTTCCTAGGATATGGCCTGCATTGTACAAAGTGATTCTAACGTCAGGTGTAATGTCAGTAACTTCTTCATATTCAAGTGTTATTGTATGTTTAACCATTTCTTTAATCTCTTCTGATGTAAACAGCGGTTCTTTTCCTTCTGAACGCATGATCTTTACAAAATCAAGAAGCAGTAATGTTCCTGTATCCCTTGTTGGTGCTGTCATATAAACAGGTCCTCTGTAACCGAATTTGAAAAGATACGGCACAAGGCCTATATGGTCAAGATGTGCATGCGACACAATAACAGCATCAAGTTCTTTTATACTGAATTCAGGTGCATCAAGAAAAGGATATGCTTCCTTGCTATCTGAGGGCAACGCTGTATTGATCCCGCAATCAAGGAGAACCCTGCTTTCTGGAGTTTGCAAAAACAAACAGCTTCTACCGACTTGTCTTGCTCCGCCGAGGAAGGTTATTCTGATCCATTCTTTTTTCTTTCCCCTTAGCCAGCCGTCGTAGATTCTATGGCCTACTCTATCTAAGAATTTTCTTCTGTATTCGCTTTCTTGATAAAGGACAGCTCTTATACTTTCGATTAGCTTGCTTCTTATTGCTGGAGATCTTCTTATTAGGGGTACCCAGAATGTCTTTTCTCTTATTTCTTTTAGAATCTCGCCTTGCTTTCCTATTGCCAATCCAGGTTTCTCAACTTCTATAATAACGCGGCTTCTTTGCGGGTCAAACAAAATATTAGTTATTCCTGCTTCGGATGGAATTATTTTTTCTATTTTTTCTTTTGCTTTTTCTACTTCAAGTACTATGCTCGGGTCTGGTCTCAGTTCTATTCTTTTTTTGAATTCATCAACTATGGCTTTAATTACGCCTTTGTTATCGATAAAGAAGTCTCTATCTGAGGTATAAAGTACTATATTCGCTCCTTCAAAACATGCTGTTGTTATTCTTGTTTCAGCTTGCGGAATGCGTTTTAATATTTCTTTTAAAATATCTGTCATTTTCTATCTTAATCGATTTCAGAAGATAACAGCTTTCAGCTTTTTTCAAGGTCAATTTTGATTTCTTTTGTAAGCACTTTTTTAACGCCTTTGTCTGTAATTGTATAAACATCGATTCCATTGCCGCTTGCTGAATCTCGCTGCAAAGCACTGTTGATTGATTTTATGGCGAGTTTTATTGCGTCTTTAACAAGTATATCTTTTTTGTACGATGCTTCGAGCAATCCATAAACCAATTCTGAACCGCTGCCTGTCGAGACAAAGTCTTTTATTTCTGTAATGCTTCCGTCCGGGCTAACGTCGTACAGATGGAAACCTTCTACGTCAACGCCTGCAACGATGAATTGGCTTATTCCCGGAATCAGGCTTAGCTTTCTTATGTTTTCATAAACCAATCCTGCAAGTAAACTTGCCGCTTCTTTAACTAAAGGTTTTTTTCCTGTTCTAATTTCTTTGAGTTTTAGTTCTGCTCTGATTATCTTAACAAGCAGTTGAATGTCTGAAACTGTTCCTGCTGTTGTAACGGCTATTTCGTCTGTGATTTTGACTATCTTTTCTACTCTTTTTGCTGCAATGAAGTGGCCTGCTGTTGCTCTTTTGTCTGCCGCTAGGACAATGCCATCTTTGCATAGCAAGCCTAAAGTTGTAGTACCGGTTTTCAATTCTTTTTCCATCAACAACACCTCAGAATTCTTATGTTGAAGAAAATGGAAGAAATATATAAATATTTCGAAATTGAATTTTGGGTTTCCCAAAGGATATATTTGGATAAGAATCTTCTTTTTTAGGAAAAAAAGAAGCAAAAAAGATGAAACTAACATGTGCAATTTAATGAAGTCCTTGTTAGAAGATTTGGGCGGAGCTTTCTGCAGAGCTGTTAGTTTCCTTTTACGGAGTAAAAGTTCGAGCCGAAGCAAGAAAGTTTGAGAGCCTGTTTTTTATCCGATGTGTTCGGAAGGAACTAATCTTTTAATAGTCTGTGCAAATCCAAATTCCAATAGCTCTTCTGTTAACATGTCAATATACTCATGTGGCATCAATAGTATCCAACTCCAATCCCACAAACTCGTTATTACAACTCGTCTCAAGTAAGCTTCTATAATTTCATGTACTAATGTTTCATCTATATTATTCTGTGAACCTCCTACACCCACAACAACTTCTAATCCGGATCCAGAACAATACCCCGCTCCAACTTTTAGTCGTTTAGAATACTTTATACGCAATCCTTCCTCAACCATTTTTTTTAAGAATTCATCAGAGAGGGCAGGCGCTCGTTCATGTAACTCGAATATTAAATTCTCTAGACTGGAATTAGAACCATAAGAACTCTTATACCTCTCTAAAGCACCGTATAGGATTCTCTGCTTAAAAAAAATGGGATCTAATGGAGGATTTGGATTAAACCCCTCTTCTTTTTTGAAGGTGAAACAATTAAATCTCTCAGATGCCCTTCCCACTAATTCTTTTATATAGGTGGGATATCTACCAGTTCTACGTTGGTCC
>CAZFJK010000031.1:0-4021 GCA_964519225.1 uncultured Methanosarcinales archaeon
CTAAAGACAAAACTAATATTTATTACCAGAGATGAATATTCAGTTTTAGAGAGTTTTTAATTGGACTTTCGAGTTTTTGAAACAAGGAAAAAAAACTGATAGAATAAAAAAAGCTCGGGATTTCTTATAACTGCTAAACAAAAGATTTTTAGTTTACCTAATAATTGGGGAGTCGTCTAGTGGTAGGACATGCGGCTCTGGACCGTATAGCGGGGGTTCGAATCCTCCCTCCCCAGCCAACCTGTGCACCACGCAAAGTGACCAACTTTCCTAGTTTTAACACAAACTTGTAGAAAAATAGTATGAGAAGTATTCTTATTAACTACAGGATTTTTTTGTTATAATTAAAGACAGATTAATTTATTTGAAACGGTGTAATGATAATAGGAAAGAAAGTGTATAGAATTTTGAGGGATTATAGGTTGGGGACCCAGAAGCAAATTCTTATAAATCTAGTGTCTTAAATATCTCCGCTACATCACTATGTGTAAAGCCTGGACAAAGTATAATGGCATCTATCTCCTCCTTTTCATAGATACTTTTTGAAATTTTTATTGCTTCGTCTTGAGTTTTCACAACAACTGTCAAAAGTCTATACTTTCCTGTGTCAATAATACTTTTATGTTTTTCACAATCCGCATCAGGTGCATGTGCTAAAAATAATGCTTTAAAAGCCATGGTTTACTCCTTTTTATTTTAGATTTCAACTTTATTATATATATTACCATCTCGTCTAATGTATCTCGCCTGACATATAAGGAAAGTTCGGTAGCAAGCTAATCTTGATTTATTCTGTTTCAATCCAACGTTCCTTGAGCATGATCTCAACATCTTTTCTTGTTCCAAAATGGTCAGGTTCTGATGCCCAATGGGAAATAAATACTCCTGTAAAATTATGATCAGCTAAAATATTTAGTCCTATATCCATTGCTTGTGCTACTATAGCCGCATCCGGAACGGGCTTTGAAAAATGGCTTCCTTTCCAGTAATCCAAACCCATAGGAACTGCAAGTTTGCAGAGAATATTATATTTTTCAGAAAGCATATCTATTGTCTCTGCTTCTTTTTCCACATAGTCTGCGTAGTCTTCAAAAGACCTAATATCACTTACACCATTGTATTCCTTTCTCGGGAAAAAAGTTAAACCTATACAATCATAATCAGCAAACGAGTTGCACTTATCTAAAATTTTCCATCTCTCAATATCATAATGCTCTGCAGTGACTATCTTGCCACTATAGACTTTCCTAATCTGGAAGAGGATTGTTTTAAACCATTCCCCCGACACATTTTCTTCCAGAATAAGATTCATCTCAACACCAGGAGCAAACATCTCAACACTGTTTTTCTCGGCAAAGCGAGCCCATTTTAGAACAGTATCTGTCCAGACTTCTTCGGAAAGTGACCATTTTCCCATCTGCCAATAATCCCGCGATTCTACATAAGGAGTTAAAAAAATCTTCAATCCTTGATCGTGTGCCATAGTAATGGCTTCCTTTAAATATTGCTCAGCTTCAGCATCATCTCCAATTAATTTTCCACTGGAAGTGCCATTATAAAAAACTCTTATGAGGAGGTAATTTGCGCCAACATTTTTTGCTTTTTTGATAAATCTAATGTTACTCTCGTGATTATATATCTCCTCATAGATTCCCGGGTGATAGTATGAAATAGTTCTCCATGTTAAGCCTTGAATTTTAAACTCCTCTTTGATTTTGGGAACATAAGATTTTTCTTGTTCAATACAAGAATAAATAAAAACAATGCCAATTAATAGTAATCCTAAAACTAAAAACATCACTATTTTTCTTTTATGATAATGAGTAGTCATAAATAGTTATGTAAATTTCTTTAAAAACTCTTCTTTTTGAAAAGGCGAGCCTTCAAATTTCTGCTAACTTAAAATAACCGAAGTACTTCATTTATGCGCAACTCCAGGCGAAGCCTCAAACTTTAACTCCACGCTGTTATCATTTTCTCTTAAAATCCAAAAAGCTTTTAACCCATCCAACATCCCGCTGGCCAACACAAGCATAGGTTTCTATTGTTTTCAAACTCTTAAATATATTGTAAATCTACACCACCTTCTAAAAGATCTACTAATACGCTAATACCCGGATTGTTTGTAATTACTAAATGAAGTGCAGCCAGACGAGATATTGCGAATCCTGAGAGTAGTATGTTTGCTCACCCTCCTCTTAAACTAACAAATGTTGCATCTGGCCGCAGTTGTTGAACGACGCTCGAACTTTTTTTGAACGGCAATCTGCGCCCTGACGAGTGCAGAACCCGCCCAGCGGCTCGCCGCCTGACGGCGCCTTCGGCGCGGTATTGGCGAGCGGGCAAAAATCCATTTCCCCCAGACCCCCTCTTCTTTTTGCCCGCTCGCTTTCGGGCTTCGCCCGATTTTTTCGGCGGGATTTCTCAAAAATAATAAGGGTGGTGGGTGGGTTTAGATTGTTAATTCAGCAAGTTTGCTATACCTCGCTTTTTCAAAATCCTTTTGGTCAACGCGCAAGAATGTCCATTTTACTCCCGTGCGCTTGCTTACTTCCTCTGCCCAACGCTTGCCCTGTAAATCTTTTGCCGCCACATGAACAGCTTCTCGTCCTTTTGTCTCAACAACGACCATACCATCTTTTGCGCGAATAATAAAGTCGGGGATATAACGGCGCAAAAATCCATCTTTGGCGATATAAGGAATTTTGAGGTTAATCGTTCTTGTTTCGTTTTTAATAAAAGCCTCAACATCGTCTGCTCCATCAAGAAATCTCGCAAATTTCGCCTCAAAGTCATTATCAACCGGCGTAAAGTTCAAAACAGATTTTTGCACCGCCACCGCAAGTTTTATCCACGGAAACGGCTTAATTTCTAATGCCCGCGCTTTCCTCTCCTCCAGTTTCGCCTCCTCTGATACAATCGTCAGGTTATTGATAGCGTCAACAAAAACGGAAACTATTGCCCCGCGTACTTTGGGATGGTTCAATTTTTTAAGCGTTTCAAGATTTGCAATATCAACTTTTTTATCAAAAAGATGCTTTGCAATATATTCTTTGACCTGCGGCGCGACTTTGTCAAAGTGGCCCGGTATCCGCGCAAACCGCAAAACCGCGTTGGTAATGCTGGCAATATACATCTGCGGATTGTCCGCGTACGGAAACTCCAGCACTTCTTTGGCTTCCTCTTTTTTCGTCAGCATATCCACTTTGCGAAGGGTTACATCCCGCGCCTGCAAAGAATCATACTTGAACAACTTTCCGTCCAAAGCGCTTGCCGAAAGCTTTTCAATTCCTTTTACCGAGTGCGTCAGTCCGCCGGAAAGCATTGGCACTTCTATATCAAATTTTTCTTTGTCTTTCTCAACCTGAATAATTAGCGGCGGGGTGCATGCTTCTTCAATGGGGGTAAACTCAATCTTGACTCCCTGCTCTGCTAAGGCTTCTGCAATTAAATCGTGAAATTGCGGGTGTTCAATAACAATAAGTTCCTCTTTGAGTTCCTGGTCTTCCGGCCACATTCGGCGGAGTCCTCGCCCCAATGTCTGCTCCGGCAAAATTTTGGCTTTTGCGCTATAGGAGCGCAAAGGAACAACAACTACCACGTTGCGCACATCCCAGCCCTCGCGAAGCATCAAAACAGAGACAATGGCGTTGTAGGGATTGTCCGGCGAATCAATCTCGCGGGCGGCTTTGCGCGCTATCTCCAAATCCTTTTCCGCAATCTGGTCTTTTTTTCTGCCGGAGTGAATGGTCAAAATTTTGCCGCCAAGTTCGGGGAAAGTCGCCAGATACTCTGCCACGTCATCCGCCGCCTTGTTATCCTCCGTCATCACAAAAAGCACGGGTTTTTTCTCCGTCTTGGTAAGCGCTTTGCGCATCTTCTTCCATTGATTAACTCCAGCGTCAATTTGAACGCGATATTTTTCCGACGCCTTTTTACTCTCAATTTCGGGCACATTCTCAAGCTCGGCGATCTTGGGCCGCTTGACAATGTTGTCTTCAATCGCGCTTCCTAAATTGTA
>CAZFJK010000031.1:4121-6366 GCA_964519225.1 uncultured Methanosarcinales archaeon
GGCTTTGGCCCTAAAATATCCTGCACTGGATTTTCTTCTTCTCCGTTTTCCCGCTCAACAAATTTCTGCCAGTTCAAAAGATAAAGAGTTGCCGGCTTGGTGCTTTCCCGTTCCTCATCAGGTCCAATCACATCAAGCTGAAAATCAGAAATCCACTCTGGGGGAAGAAAAGGAAACTTTTTGAAAATCGCCCCTTCAAAAAATTCGGGATTCTTTGAATCACCCATCAAGCGGTCGAGCACAATCAAGTTTGGCGCTATAAGCAGAAAATCCTTTGTGAAATCGTCTCGCTTTTCTTTTGTTGTGTTGAAATACGACCATACAATCGCCATCGCCATTACCATTGTTTTACCCGAACCGGTCGCCATTTTGAAAGCATACTTTGCCCATTTGTCTGCACTCGGATCCACCGGCACTCTGGCGTCAAGCTGTTGCGCGAGCTTGTACAAGCTCCGGGCTTCCAAAACTTCATAGCAATAAATCAAATGCTCAATCGCTTCTCTCTGCGCCCGCCAAAAAGCAAACAAAGTTCCATCTTTCAATTCATGGTTCTCCAAAAACCACCACTCCAAAAGCCGCCGCGTCGTTTCGCTTGTTCCTTCTTTGTATCCACCCTCGCGCCACGCGGCGACTGCCTGTTGCAGAGCGCGGACGAGAGGAAGTGCCGATTGTTGTTTATTATGACCACTCATAAATTTAAAGTTTTTACAATAACAAAAGTTTCAAGGACTTTATTCCTTGTGTATCTCCAAAATCGTTTTGAGCGTCGGTAAAATATAACCGCTAAAAATATGCTCACCAAAAATAACAGTAATGTGTTTATGTTGTAAGCAAAAAATACGAAATACATCAAAAATAATGATTCTAAAACAAATAAAATAAGCCATCCTCTATACAAGCTATAATAGGAGTTAAATGCTAGCACTTGACCAGTTATATCTTTGGCACTAGCAAACATATAACATAAATTCCATAATCTACTGTCGTCTTGTTTTTGTAATCCAAAATACTCTTTTGCTTGTTGCAAGATTTCTTTTTGTTTGTCATCAAAATCTTCTTTGTTTTCTGGAACCAAAAAACGCAAAAATTTTATCTCGTTTATAAGATTTGCAACTCCCTGTACAAAATGTCCTGCAAAATACGCGACAATGAACCAAATTAAGAAAGTATCTAAACTGAAAGAAGGGACAGCAACTTGAAAGAAATAAACTGCGTTAAAAACAAGAAGTAACAGGGTAAGTGCGCCTACCATAAGGTAGCCGATTTGGTCATAAACATTAAATTTTGAGAAAATCTTTTGCTCCATAGTTTAATAATTTTGATTGATATAAACGGTATAGTTTCCAATCGCCGGAATTTCAATTGTGATTTTACCATCGTTGCGAGTCGTCAAAACCTTTCTAAGATTGCCGTTAAAGTTTAAACCACTACAATGCTGGGCATAGAGATTATGGTTTTGTGTCTCGTGCATTAACGGTTTATCAGAAATAATTACTACATGAGGGGTGCAGTAATTGAACACCTCCCGACAATAACCACTTTCTCGTCCATGATGAGAAGCGATTAAAATGTTTGTTCGCCTCAAACAATTTACAAATGTCTGGTTTGTTAAAAATTCTCTCCACCCAGCGGCTTCAAGGTCTCCTGGAAACATTACACCCACCCCGTTGTAAGCAACAAAAGTAACAACACTTAGGTTATTTGTATCTTGAAACTTCGTCGGTGAATGATGGAAATAAGCAATTTCCATCCCATAGTTCGGGGATATCGGTGAGCCAGTGAAAACATTTCGTATCCAGTGAAGAGCTGTTTGTACCGCCTCGTGTACCTCGCCGCTCTCTTCGATCTTTTTACGTTCCACCCAGTCGGGGTTAATATAGCTGTTGTGCTTAATGCTTACGGGGCGGATATGGGGTTCAAAATTCGCTAAATCAGAAAGATGATCTCGGTCTAGATTGCTCAAAACAATACAGTGAGGTCTTTGATTGCGCTGTCGCAACCAGTTTGATGGTCGCCAATTTGTAGATGCGTTATGCCCAGCGCCTATCAATATCAAATCGCCGGATGGCGTCTCTATGGCGCTACATTCACCATGCTCAACGTCAAAAATGTGAATTCTCATGGTATTCATGTTGATTTATAGTAATCTTTTCTCGATCTTAAAACGTACCAGCCATCGCTGTAATTCTGAAACTGTGTCCGGAAAACTATTTCTTTGTCGTCCTTTATACGGACTCTCACATTT
>CAZFJK010000032.1:0-6192 GCA_964519225.1 uncultured Methanosarcinales archaeon
ATGGCAGGCGAAGACCTCGGCTTAAAGGCAAAAAAGAGTGAGAACTTTGCAGAATGGTATCCTGAAGTCGTGCTTAAAGCCGGATTGGCAGATTATTCTCCTGTTAAAGGATGCATGATTATTAAGCCATACGGGTATGCTATTTGGGAATTGATTCAGCAATATTTTAATGCGCGATTAAAAAAGCTCGGCGTTAAGAATGCTTATTTTCCTCTTTTTATTCCTGAAAGGTTTTTTAAAAAAGAAGCTGAGCATGCTGCTGGTTTCAAGCCAGAAGTTGCATGGATTGAGACTGAGAAAGGCGAAGAAAGACTTGCTGTTAGACCGACGAGCGAAACAATCATGTATGATGCTTACGCAAGATGGATCAGAAGCTGGAGGGATTTGCCTTTAAAGATTAACCAGTGGTGTAATGTTGTTAGATGGGAAACAAAAGCAACTAAGTTGTTTTTGCGGACAAGAGAATTTCTCTGGCAGGAAGGACATTGTGTCTATGCTACAAAAGAAGAATGTGAAAAAGAAACATATCTTTATTTAAAAGAATATGAAAGGCTTTGCAAAGAATTGCTTGCCATTCCTGTAATACCAGGAAAGAAAACAGAACAGGAGAAATTTGCTGGAGCTGATTTCACGCTTACTGTTGAAGCTTTTATGCCTGATGGTAGAGCTTTACAAATGGGAACTTCTCACAGCTTGGGACAGAATTTTGCAAAGGCTTTTGGAATAAAGTACATGGGCAAGGATGAGAAAGAACATTATGCATGGCAGAACAGCTGGGGTTTTTCAACAAGGCTTATAGGCGCTGTTATTATGATGCACGGCGACAATAAAGGATTGATTCTTCCGCCGGGAATTGCACCGGTTCAAGCAGTTATAGTTCCGATATATTTTGAGGATGCTGAAAAGAAAAAGGTTTTTGAGGTTTGTGAAAAGTTAAAGAAGGAACTTGAAAACTTGTTCAGAATCGAATTTGATTCGCGCGAGGAATACACTCCAGGATTTAAGTTTAACGATTGGGAATTAAAGGGAGTACCAATAAGGATAGAAATAGGACCAAAAGACGTTGCTAAAAAGCAAGCGGTTATTGTGAGACGAGATACTGGTGCTAAAGCAGAGGTTAAACTAAAAGATGTTGCGAATTATTTAAGTGATGCTCTAGAAAAAGTTCATAAAAATTTGTATGATAGGGCATTAAAGCATTTAAAGAAAAGTATTGTTGAAGTTAAGGATTACGAACAGTTCAAAGAATTTGCTGAAAAGAGGATGCTGTTAAAATGTGGATTCTGCGGAAAAAAAGAATGCGAAGAAAAAATAAAAGAAGAAACAGGATTAACATCAAGGTGCATTCCAATAAACGCAAAAGAAAAGAAGTGCATACTTTGCGGAAAAAAGGGGAAAGAAACTTACTTCAGCAAAGGATATTAGCATCGAAGAAAAAGAAAGGTTTGCAAACAAAAAGCGGCAGGAACAAGACTGAAAGCAAGCTTGAAAGAAGGAAGATTAAACTTAATTCTAAGCTCGAACAAATCATTAAGGAAGCAGGCAGGTTAAAATTTGAATATCTTTCTTTACAATTTTTTTCTTATGATGCTGGACTAACCAATCTATACGGCTTTTCTAGAACATCTCAACTTCAGGCTTTGTATGACTATACTTCAAATGTGAAAACCAACGATAAGTTTTACTTTTCTGCTGAATATTCAAAGCGTACAACAAAATCAGATGAAACAGATAACAGTGAAAAAAACAGCGACCTTATAGAAAATGATGAAGAACTGACGAAGATTTTAGAAAAACATGTTATGGCAAAGATTTTTGGTCTGCAGGATACAATGACAGCAAGCGAACGTGAAAAGCTTGATAAATATAGATTTATTGCCGGTTCTTTTATTTCAATGAAATTAAACTGGATGTATGGTTTGTAGGAGAAAAGTTCAATTAGATTAAAAGCGAAAAATTTTAAATTCGCTTTTTTGCATGGGTTGTGTGATGGATTGGCATAAAAGGTACATGGAAATTCGTGAAAAACTTAAAGAAAAGTTCAAGAAACAGGGACTTAACGACGATCAAATAGAAATTAAAATGAATTCCATAGATCTTGAGTTCTTTAGGCATTTGTGGATTAATGGTAAAGATTTTACAAAAAACGATAAAGAAGCGCGAATAAAATTTTATCTGGACTTTTTAGAGCTCAAAGCTAGAGAAAATTAGATTTTAGTAAAAATTTTAAATTAAAAGACTCTCTCTGTCTTAAAATGGGACAGATAAGGAAAACGCATATTATTCCGAGGGCGCCTATAGCTAGAATACTGCTTTCTGCTGGTGCAAGACGCGTTTCAAATGACGCAGTGGAAGAATTAGCAAGAGTAATTCAAAGTATTGCAGAAGAACTCAGCCGACAAGCTGTTGATGTAGCAAAACATGCTGGCAGGAAAACAGTAACTGATGAAGACATTAAAGTTCTTTTAGAAAGATTTAAACGGTTCTGATTTTGCTAATGAACTTCCTTTAACCATAAAAGACCTATTTTTATCATGAGTTTGTTAAATTTATCAGAAAGCTTATATGTCTTCTTGTACATATCATAATCAATCATTCCCATACAGCGCATTGGAGTAAGAATTCTATCGTAAAATTGGCGTTTATTGTAGGTTACTTTTACTTCTTTTTTGAATGGAGCTTTTGCTTCTTTTAAAACTATATTTCCTTCGTGGAGGTTGTTGGCAAACATGCCCATTTCTGTTTTTGTTACTTCACCGCCGTGCTCTTTAATGAAAGCAACGAGGAGTTTTGCAACAATAACTTGTTGTTCTGTAGCAAATACAATTTTGTATATGTCTTCAGGCATATGGAATTGGTCGAATAGGATTACCATAATTCGTAAGAAAATGAGCTTTTATTTAAATGTATCTGTTTTGTATACTAGGATAGGAATTTAAATCGGATCGTTTGATAGAACGCAGACGACTAGGATAAAAGAAATATTTTTAATCTCTGGTTTAAAACCGCTATTGGGCCGGTAGTTCAACCTGGTAGAACGTCCGCTTGGCTAGCGGAAGGCTCCGGGTTCAAATCCCGGCCGGTCCATTTTTTCTTAAAATTTAAAAAGAGGATTTGTAAAATAGTTGAAGACGGGGTGGTATTGTCAAATGTATCATAGCTATAAAGAAAAGAACGAAGAAGAAGAAACAAGTATGTTGGAAGAACTTGTAGGTACGCGCGGCACACACAGGACTAAAGCAGAGAATGAAGCTAATCATGCTAAAAATCATTCTTTGGAAGAACGTTGTAATGGGTGTATATTCTGCGATATTGTTCAAGGAAAAATAGAGAGTTATCCTGTTTATGTGAATGATAATTATCTTGCTATTTTAAGCAACAGACATATAAAGGTTGGAAGAAGGGTTATACCTGTTATAGTGGTTATGAGCAAAAAGCACTATGGAAGCGATATTTCAAAGATTCCTAAGCGCGTTTGGAATGGACTGCAAGATGCAGCTTATAGAATAGCTAAAAAACTTTCTGAAAGAAAAGGAGTGAAACGCGTGTGCGTTGTTTATGAAGGTTTTGCAGTAGATCATGCGCATATTAAATTATTTGTTATTCCAAATGGAGTTAATTATAGAGGAGAACTCAATAAACGTAGGAAATATACAGCTGATTATACTTCGCGTAAGATGAGAGGAAGACAGAAAAGATTTCAGAAATTGCTAAAAATAGATTGATTGAAAAAAAGTTAGAAAAGTTAGCGTGATTTTGATTTTCCTTTCTTTTCTTTTTTTGCTACGACAGCGCTGATTGCAAAGCCGAGAATCATTCCCCACATTGGAAGCAAGATGAAGAAGAATGGATTTCTGTATTGCCAATAGTTAAATGAAAAGAGTGAGATGAGCGTTCCGATGAAGCAACCGATTGCACCATAAATTTCTGATGACATTCACCAAACAGAAGAAGAAATGATATAAAAGCTTTACTAAGAATTTCTAGTTTTCGTTTATCTAAGCATTATTTATCTAATCAAAAAACCAATTAGTAGAACGCATACTATTCCGAAAATAAAACTAAGAATACATATCCTTGGATATTTTTTTATCTGAGCCGATGGAATTAATTCTTCTATTGAAATATAACTCATAAATCCTGCTGCAAGTGCAAGCGATGCTGCGATTAAACCCAGGGTTGTATTTTTCAGTAAGCAGTAACCCAAAATGAAACCAAACACTTCGAACAGCACTGTTCCTGCGGTTATAATAAAAGATTTTAGTCTATTTTTAGTGAGTCCATATACTGGAACAATTACTGCAATATTTTCTGGTAGATCCTGAGCTGCAATACCTAAAGCAATTATAATCCCGAGCATTGACGACCTAGCAAATCCAGCACCAATTGCAAGTCCTTCTGGTAGATTATGCAAAGCCATACCAATAACGAGCATGGCAATGCTTTTTTTGATTGATGGTTTCTCTTTTTTCATTAGTTCTGGATTTATATGAGGTAAGATTTTGTCAATGATCCAAAAGATGACTGTTCCGAAAATAAAGAATGCGGTTGCGAAATAAATTGACGACATTTTTATACTTTCTGGCATTAGTTGAAAAAAAGATATGCTAAGCATCACTGAAGCAGCAAATGCTAAAGAACCATGCAAAATGCTTTTTCTTGGTTTTTTAATCAATCCAATGATCGAACCTAAAGTTTGCCCGATGAAAATCAGAAAGACTATAAGGAATAAATTGTTGTTCATTTTGTATCAAAAACGAAAATCGATTTTTTTATTTAATTTCAATGATTTTTCCTACTCCGTATTCAATAAAATCATCCTTGTACTCTTTTTTAAATGCGTTCCTTACTGCATCTCCAGTACAATGGGATGGCGCAACTTTTTTAACATTCAGTTTTCTAAATTCTTTGACGCAAGAAACAGGGGGGTGATGAAATCCTCCTAAAACCAAGTATACTTTATCTTTTTTCATTAATTCTTTAGCTTTCTTGATGATATTAACAATTCCAGGATGAGCACAGCCTGTAATTACTATTAATCCTTTTTTTGAATCGATGATCAGGGATTGCTCTTCTGGAGGCCCGTAAAGCTCTCCGGTTGTATAGATAAAATCAGAAATTTTTTTAGATTTTGAAATGTTAATAACTTCTGCTTTATAACGTTTTATCATTTCTCTTATCGAGTTTGGAAAAGAGGAAGGGATATAAACTTTAACGTTTGGATTTTCCTTCAAAAAGCCTTCTAATCCACCCATGTGATCGCCATGGATATGAGAGATTACCACCTCTTTAATTGATTTAGGATTGATTCCGAGTTTTTTCATATTATAAAGCAGAATTTCTGAATCTCCTCCTGTATCAAATAGTATTGTTTCTTTTGGAGTTCTTACTACAGTGCCGAAGCCCCAATCGGTTTTAAGTTCAGGATTTACCTGATAGTTATCATAAACAGAAATTAAGGCTATTTCTGGTTTTTCTTCCTCTTCTTTTTCTACGTTAATAGAAATTTCTGATTCTTGTTGTGTTGGTAATGCTGCTCTCTTCTTGGTCTGAAACAAGAACCAACAACTGCCAGCTCCTGCTAAAATTAAAATCCAGATTAAGATTAAGATTTTAAGACGCATTGCGAATTTTTATTCTGTTTTTTCTTCTTTTTTCTCTTCTTTTTCTTTCTTTTCTTTCTTTTGTGTTTTTTCTTCTGTTGTTGTTTCTTCTTTTTTCTGCTCTTCTGCGCCTTTTTCTTTTTCTTTTGGTTTGGCTTTTTCTTCTGCCGGCTTTGGTTCTTCGATTATTGGTTTTGACCCATGCTTAATGATTTTAACATTCACCTGAACAATTTTATCATGAATTGTTTCACCACAGACCGTTTTTCTGAATTTTGTTCCTTTCTTTGTTTTTCTTATGCCAACGCCTTTTTCTATCAGAATTTTTTTTCTTGTTCCAGAAACACCTTTCTTCATAGGAAAGCCGCAGTAATCGCTGCCGCCGGTTATTTCAAATTCATAGCCGGGAAAGCCAAGAGGTTCACCGCTTACTTTATCGCCTATTTTTTTACCTATGAGAAAAGCCGATTGTTCTGCTGTGAGTGCAACTTGCTTGCATCTGGCTGTTTTTGGATCACCTATGTTAAGCTTGAATTCTGGCATTTTCTGGAAGATGAATGTAATGAATTTATAAATTTAGCGATTCGAT
>CAZFJK010000033.1:0-6081 GCA_964519225.1 uncultured Methanosarcinales archaeon
ATTAAATTTGCTCCAATCGACAGATTTGATGGTTGGTAAAAACCTATGAAAATCAACATAAACCAAAATTTTAACCACGGCTGGGATAGATTTCATATAAATCTTTTGCACATCATTAGGATTTTTATGTATAAAAATTATAGCTGCATTAATATCGCCAAAATTTTCATACGTATCTGTAAAGATTTTTTTAGTAGTCAAATATCTTTCTGCATAGAAAGAGGAGCCATAAGATGGGGGTATTAGATACAAACTTGTTAATAAAATAAGAAAGATAAAAAGTTTTCTAATCATCTTTCTTCTGCCAATTTAAAAAATTCAAGTGGTTTAAATCCAAAAAGTTTTGCAACCAAGTTACTCGGAAACAATCTAACTAATTTATTATAATTTGAAATTTGTCCATTATATTTATATCGTATTTTTTCTATTCTGTTTTCAATAGCTTGAATTTGCCTTGAAATGTTAATAAACTGTTTATTGGATCCCAAAAAGGGATATTTTTCATTAACTTTGTACACAAGTACATTTATTGCAGAATTAAGTTTAAGTAAACCCTTTACCGACCCACTTTTTATAAAAGAGCCCCTCAAAGCTGCAATTTCTGTTAATAAAGATTTTTCAAACTTTGTTTGTCTTTTTAGTAGTGCAACTAGTTCAGGAAGCAAGTCTATTTTTTTCTGAATAGGAATCTTCATTTTTCCTACTAAGTATTCTATTTCATTTTGAAAATATTTAAGTTTATTATATGTTTTTATAATGTAACGAATTATAAAAAATAAGACGACGGCAATGCTAAACGTTAAAATTAGAACTTTATATGTGAACATTTCTAGGAATATAAAAAACTGCTATATAAATTTTCCTGAAGTTTCATTTTTACACAAAAACATTTTTAAAAACCACAACAAATCTGAAAGATAAAAGAAGCAGAGAGGATAAAAATGGTCAAATATCGAAATCCGGCTTTGGTGATTGTATTTACATTTATAACTTTTGGTATCTACGGATTGTACTGGCTTGTTTCAACAACAAAAGAGTTGCACGAGCTAAAAGCAAAAGATGCACCAAATCCAATATTAGTGCTTTGGGCAGTTTTGATATCAATACTTGGTTCGGTTGCCAATGCTTTTGGAGCGTTCGTTGGAGTCATTCTTGTCTTTATAGCAGTCGGAATAATGATATGTTTTTATTGGAAATACTCCAAAGCAATAGAGCAACTTTCAAAAGGGAAATATAGTTTTGTCTTGCTATTTGTTTTCTTCATAGCATTTGCTCTTGTTTCAATAGCGTTGTCACAGGCGACACTGAACAGCTATGCGAAGAAAAAATAAAAATCCAAAAACCTTTTAAATAAAATCCTATTTTACCATCAAAACCATACCAAAGCCCATGATTGATGAGAGCAAAACGAATTGCTCGAAAGAGGCAAAATTTATTCTTGCCTCTTTCCGTTAAAAATCAATAATCAATAAAAATCAGGGTGAACAAAATGCCAACAATAGAACTTTCAAAGGAAAAAGCTGAACAATTATACGAAGCAATTGAAATTGCAAGAAAAACAGGCAAGATCAAAAAAGGCACAAATGAAACAACAAAAGCTATTGAAAAGGGACAGGCAAAGATAGCGGTGATTGCAAAAGACGTAAACCCTCCAGAAGTTACAATGCACATTCCGCCTTTATGCGAAGAAAAAGGCATAACCTGTTTTGTTGTTCCAAGCAAAGAAGAACTCGGTGCTGTTGCTGGTTTAGCAGTTCCAACAGCTTCGGTTGCTATAATTGCCGAAGGCGACGCATCAAAACTTATTAAGGAATTGTTAGAAAGCAAGAAAGAAAAAGAAGAGGAAAAATCTAAAAAAGAAATAAAAAAAGTTGAGAAGAAGGTTGAGGAAAAACAACCCGAAGAAAAAACCAAAGAATAAAAATGGCAGTCAAAAAGATGCGGAAAAGAGAAAAGAAGAAAGAAACAGCAGCAAGAGGTATAAAATTTACTTCAGCTTATGCAGCAAGGATCGAGGAAATTATTGGAAGAACAGGCATGAGAGGTGAAGCAACACAAGTTAGAGTAAGAATCCTTGAAGGAAGGGACAAGGATAAAATAATGAGACGAAATGTAAAAGGGCCTGTTCAAATTGGCGATATACTAATGCTGAGAGAAACTGAAATCGAAGCAAGGCCATTAGAAAAGAAGGGGCGAATGGCTGGTGTCTAAAATGCCGAAGTGTAGTTTTTGCGGCTCTAAGCTCAAAACCGGTACTGGGAAAATGTTTGTTAAGCGAGATGGAAAAATACTTTATTTTTGCAGTAAAAAATGCGAAAAAAACATGCTCAAGCTAAGAAGAAACCCTTCAAAAGTTAAATGGGTTACCAAAAAGAAAAAAGAAAGGAAAGGATAAAAAATGCCGACCGACGAAGAATTAATTCAAAAAGTAAAGGAGTTGATGAATAAACCAGCTCAGATTAGAAATATTGGCATAGCTGCACATATCGACCACGGAAAAACAACACTAAGCGATAGCCTAATTGCAGGAGCAGGAATGATAAGCGAAGCTGTCGCTGGTGAAAGATTAATACTTGATTTCGCAGAAGACGAGCAACTTAGAGGTATTACCATTGATGCAGCCAACTGCAGTATGGTTCATACTTATGAAGATAAGGAATATCTTATCAACCTAATCGATACTCCAGGTCATGTTGACTTTGGCGGCGACGTTACCAGAGCAATGAGGGCAGTTGATGGTGCAGTTGTTCTTGTTTGTGCTGTTGAAGGAATGATGCCACAGACAGAAACTGTTTTGCGTCAAGCATTAAAAGAGCGTGTAAAACCTGTTCTTTTCATCAATAAAGTTGACAGGCTAATAAAAGAATTAAAGCTAACGCCAGAACAAATGCAAGAACGCTTTATCAAAATAATAGCGGGCGTCAATAAATTCATAGCAAGAATAGCCCCTCCTGAATTTAAAGAAAAATGGCAGGTTTCTGTTCAAGATGGAAGTGTTGCATTTGGCAGCGCATACCATAAATGGGCTTTAAGCCTACCCTATATGCAAAAACATAATATCACCTTCAAAGATATAATTGAAGCTTACCAAACAGAAATAGAATGGAAAAAGCTTTTCAGGAAAGCACCATTGCACCAGATAATACTTGATATGGTAATCAAACATCTGCCGGATCCAGTTGAAGCACAACATTATCGAATACCAAAAATTTGGCATGGTGATCTAGACAGCGAAGTAGGAAAAGCTTTGCTCAACTGTTCTCCTGATGGTCCTGCTGCCTTTGTTGTTACAAAAATAGTTGTTGATCCGCACGCAGGAGAAATCGCTTCAGGAAGGCTTTTTTCAGGCATACTTCAAAAAGGCCAGGAAGTCTTTATGAATATGGCTAAGAAAAAAACACGCGTTCAAAATCTCTATGTTTACAAAGGACCTACAAGAATACCAATCGATAAGGCAGTTGCAGGAAACATCATTGGCATTGCAGGACTAAAAGGTGTTTATGCTGGTGAAACAGTAAGCAGCATTGAGATGGAACCTTTTGAAGCTTTAAAGCATCTGTTTGAACCTGTTGTAACAAAAGCTGTCGAGGCAGCAAAACCAAGCGACCTTCCAAAGCTAATCGAGGTACTTAAAACTGTAGCAAAAGAAGATCCATCTATCCAAGTTGAAATTAATGAAGAAACAGGAGAGCACCTCTTACATGGGATGGGAGAACTTCATCTTGAAGTTATAGAAAATAGAATCAGGACAAAGAAAGGTGTTGACATTAAGACATCACCACCAATTGTCGTCTATAGAGAAACGGTCTTGAAAAGGTCTCCAGAAGTAGAAGGAAAAAGCCCGAACAAGCACAACAAGTTCTACATAGTTGTAGAACCGCTTGAAGATTCTATATATCAAGGAATTAAGGAAGGCGAAATACCAGAAATGAGAGCAAAGAAAAAGGACATGGCTTTATTAAAAGCACTCGAAGCAAGAGGAATGAGCAGCGACGATGCAAGAAAAGTTAGGGATATTTACAAGGGCAATATATTTATGGACATGACTCGCGGTATAGTACATATAGGTGAAGTTATTGAAATGGTTATGGATGCCTTTGAACAAGTTATGTCAGCAGGCCCACTTGCAAGAGAACCATGCACCAAGATAAAAGTAATGCTCGTAGATTGTAAGCTGCACGAAGATGCAATTCACAGAGGTCCTGCGCAAGTAATCCCTGCAGTGAGAGATGCAATCAAAGGAGCAATAATGCAGGCAAGACCTGTACTTTTTGAACCAGTTCAAATAATGCAGTTTGAAGCACCAGCAGAATTTATAGGAGAGATTTCAAAGATTGTGCAGAACAGACGAGGTCAAATGCTTGAGATCAATCAAGAAGAACATCAGGTAACGATCAAAGCAAAGATTCCAGTTGGTGAAAGCTTTGGCTTATCGAATGATCTCCGCTCAGCGACACAAGGCAGGGGCGCTCAGTTTTTAGTAGACCAGTTTTTTGAAAAACTTCCAGATGAGCTTCAAATGAAAATAATAAATCAAATAAGACAACGTAAAGGAATAAAAACAGAATAGAAAATTTTTTAAACAAATCAAGTGAAATAAAAAATAATGCAAGGGGGTGAAAATTCAAAATGGCTAAGGAAAAAACGCATATAAATCTTGTATTTATTGGCCACGTAGATCATGGTAAATCAACGACAGTAGGTAGGCTTTTGTTCGACACCGGCAGCATCGAAGAAGCAACACTAAGAAAACTAAAAGAAAAGGCACAAGAACTAGGAAAAGCAGGATTTGAGTTTGCATTCGTGATGGACAATTTAAAAGAAGAGCGAGAAAGAGGTTTGACTATTGATCTTGCGCATAAACGATTCGAAACACAAAAATATTACTTTACAATCATCGATGCTCCTGGACACAGGGATTTCGTTAAAAACATGATTACTGGAGCATCACAGGCAGATGCTGGTGTCCTTGTTGTAGCTGCTAATGATGGTGTTATGGCACAGACAAAAGAGCACGTTTTCTTGGCTAGAACAATGGGTGTTAATCAGCTGATTGTAGCAATAAACAAGATGGATATTGTGAAATACGATGAAAAAAGATTCAACGAAGTTAAAGCAGATGTGGAAAAATTATTACAAACAGTGAAGTATGACATTAGCAAAATCCAGTTTATACCAATAGCAGCCTATCCTGGTGACAATGTCGTAAAGAAATCAGAAAATCTGTCTTGGTACAATGGACCTACTCTCTTAGAAGCACTCGATAACTTACAACCGCCAGAAAAACCAATTGATTTACCGCTTAGGCTACCAATCCAAGACGTTTATAATATTACTGGAATCGGCACGGTCCCTGTTGGCAGGGTAGAAACTGGTGTGATGAAAGTTGGCGATAAAGTCATTGTTGTTCCTGCAAGAGAAGGCAAAGGCGTTACCGGAGAAGTAAAAAGCATAGAAATGCATCATGAGCCGCTTGAAAAAGCTGAACCTGGCGATAATGTTGGCTTTAACATAAGAGGAGTTGGCAAAAAAGATATCGCACGTGGTGATGTTATCGGACATCCAGATACTCCTCCGACAATAGCAGAAGAATTCACAGCGCAGTTCGTTGTGCTAAATCATCCAACAGTTATTACTGTCGGCTATACACCAGTTTTCCACATTCACACAGCACAAGTGGCATGTCAGATTGCAGCAATCGAAAAGAAGCTTAATCCAGCAACTGGTGAAGTGCTTGAAGAAAATCCAGACTTTATTAAGAATGGTGATATCGCTATAGTTAAAATAAAGCCAGTGCAACCAGTAGTTATAGAAAAGCAGAACGAAATTCCACAAATGTCAAGGTTTGCAGTCAGGGATATGGGACAAACAGTAGCTGCAGGAACCTGCGTTGAGCTTGTGAAGAAACAGATCTAAAGCTTTAAAGAGGTCTAATTTGTTTTTGTTTTTTCTTCTTTTTCTAAGAACTCTTTTAAATCATAAAGCTTTTTCTTACAGAGAGGCGGCTCTATCTTCTAACGCTAACTAAAAATCAAAAAACCAAAAGAAATATAAACAACTTCTTTTTCTTCTTTCAAAAAA
>CAZFJK010000034.1:0-5903 GCA_964519225.1 uncultured Methanosarcinales archaeon
TCGATAGCTTCACTTGTTAGTTTTGTTGGGGTTGGGTCTATTTTGTTCATCAGAGCTAGATAGTATGAGATATAATCACAAACATAAGCTGTTCTTAATAATTTGCCAAAGAGGTTTTTGCCTTTCATATCGATCTGAACAATATTGATTTTTCTTTTTAGGATGTGATGCAAGACATTTATTGCTTTTTTCAGATTGGGATTGTAATCTCGGTCGTAGATGATGACTATAGCATATCTATTAGGATTCTTTTTCAGTCCTTCGATTTCGTTGTGCAGAGCATCGGGCAGTGCGTTTGCAAATGCTCCCTGTTTTGCGTTTTTGTTTATCATTTCTTTTAGACGATAGGCTAAACCAAATAAACTGTTTGATGCATAAATCAAAGGAATTTTGTTTTTGAGCTTTTTTGCTATCATAAATCCTTCTTTGCTGCAGTATCTTTGATCAAGAGCAGAAATGTTTTCTTTGATTTGCTGTGCTGGAATAAACTTAAACTTTTGAAGTATGTAAACTATCGATATAAACAGCAATGGAAATGCTAGCCTTGGCAGAATGCCTTTTGGTAAAAGTATTGCGTTTTTCTCTCGTTGAGCTAATTTTTCATTCGAAGTAATTACGATTATCTGGAGTTTCTTTCTTCGAGCTTCCTTATAAAGAAGTTGGACAGGGAGTGTTTGTGCAGAGTAGGTAAGAATAATAATAAGACTATTCTTACTGGCTAATGCTGGAAGCTTAAATCCGCGTACTGGAACAATAGGAATTGCTTTTTGGAAGGCTGAGACTATTTTCGCAACAGCATAACTAGTGCCAACGCCACATATGAAAACTTTATTTATTTTTCCTTTGAGCTTGAATCTCGTTTTCTTTGCTATTTGTAATGCTTCTTGACATCTGGAAGGAAATTTTTCTAGTTCACCCAGCATATTTTCCTTGTCAATCATTTCAAGAATCCAAGAAGATTTTGATTTAAATATGTTTGTTTTCCCTTAAAGATAAGGACACAGAAACATTTATAAATAAGTCGGTTAAATTTCAAAACATGCATTTTTATAAGTTTATTGCAAAGCTATGGAAAAGGCCTAAAGAGAATTTGGGCGAGTTATGGCGAGAACGTCTAATTCAGTGGCGAAAAGAGCCAACCACCGTTAGATTGAAGAAACCAACAAGATTGGATAGGGCAAGAGCATTAGGCTATAAAGCGAAGCAGGGTTATATTATTGTTAGACAAAGGGTTCCTAAAGGAGGTCGACAAAGAGAAAAGATTCGAGCAGGAAGGCGGCCGAAACATTTCAGGCGAAAGAAAATTCTTGCTTTGAATTATCAGGTTGTTGCTGAGCAAAGAGCTGCAAGAAAATATCCGAATTGCGAGGTTCTTAATTCTTATTGGGTAGGTGAGGATGGAAAGCATGTTTGGTACGAGGTTATTTTGGTTGATAAGAACCATCCCTCAATACTTTCTGATAAAAGAATAAGTTGGATTGCTGAACCGCAACACAAAGGAAGAGTTTTCAGAGGGTTGACTAGCGCAGGGAAAAAGAGCAGAGGATTAAGAAGAAAAGGCATTGGTGCGGAAAAAGTCAGGCCGAGTTTAAGAGCGCATAGACGAAGAGGAACGAATTAAATTTTTTGTTGAACCTTTTAGCCTATAACAGAACTAAGATATGGAAATTGATCTTGTGGGTCTATTCCGGTCTCTTCGGTATACTGTTTTAATGCATCAGTTAATGTCTGTTCCATATAAATCAAAGGATCGCCTTTTTCTTCTACGATCACTTCTCCATTTATAATTACACTAAAACTTTTATTGGTGCGGTTTGGCGTAGCTGGCTGCGAAGATACTTCTTCTTGTAAAAGATTGTTAATCTTTTCTAACTTTGATTTTAATTCCTCACGGTCAAAACTTTCTTCACCTAAGATCCACTCAATCATACTTCGGTGCGGATTGCTTGTTTTTTTAAATATTTTGATTTTCTCCGATGGAAAGAGAAAAAAAGAAAAGAAACAATTATTGAAAAGAGTTAAGGATCTTCTTCAGGACAGCATCTGTGCAGACGAAGAGGTTGAAGTCTGTTGATTCTGCTGTTATAGCTTGACCGTTGTCCATCAATTTTGCGTGAATCTCAAATTTCTTGTCGTGGATTTTTTTCAGTCGCAAATAAAGCTTTTCAAAGTTAGTTGCTGCAGTTTCCATTTTACTTACATGATTCCCAATTATTTTCTTTAGAATAGTCATGCTTTGCCTGTCAATGTCACTAAAGCCAGAAAGCTCTATTTTGTTTCCAAGCTGTATTGTTTCGCTCATTTCATTTTCCAAAGAAGATTAATTATTATTTAAAGATTTGGTTGAGATTTGATTTCGATTTAGTAGAAAGCTTTTTAATGCCTAATTTTTAACTAGCTTCTATGCAGATTATAGCCAGAGTTGAAGAAACAATCAAAGAATGGAAGCTTCTTTCAAAGAAAGATAGGATTTTGGTAGCTGTAAGTGGAGGAAAAGATAGCGCTGGTGTTTTGTATATTTTAAAGAAGCTTGGTTATAAAGTAGAAGCATTGCATTTACAGCTTGGTGTTGGGGCTTGGTCAGAAAAATGCTTAGAAGCTGTGCAAGAGCTATGCAAAAAACTTGATGTAAAACTTCATATTTTCGATATTAAAAAGACCTTTGGCACATCGATGTGTTATTTAAGAAGCGTTGTTCAAAGCAAACAGAAACTCAGGAACTGTCATGTTTGCGGTGTTTTGAAAAGACAACTGATTAATAAGCTTGCAAGAAAACTCAAGGCTACAAAGCTCGTTACAGGGCACAATCTTGATGATGAGGCCCAAACAATTTTAATGAATTTTCTGCTTGGAAATCTTGAAGTAGCAAAAAGAATTGGCCCGATCAGCGGATTGATCAAAGATAAGAAATTCGTTCCAAGGGTTAAACCATTGTATTTTTGTCCTGAAAAAGACATTCTTAAGTTTGCATTAGCTGAAAAGCTTCCTTTTGTAAAAGAAGCGTGTCCTTGCTCGGTTGATGCTTTCAGAAGAAAAGTGAAGGGCTGGCTTGACCATTTTAGCGATGAGACAAAATTAAAATTTGTTAGAAACTTTCTTAAAAAAATTAAACCAAAGCTAGAAAAAAGGGATTTTGAATTGAGATACTGTAAGCTATGTAAGGAGCCTACTGCAAAGGAGATATGCAAAGTTTGTTCGTTATTTAAGGATGTATTTGATAAAGTTGAAAAATGTGTTGTTGTGTAGAAAGATTTTTATATATAATTGTATCATAAATGATACATATGTATCAAAAATGCTACAAGATTTTAGAGTTGTATCTTAAGAATTTCAAGGAGAAATATTATTTAAGAGAAATTGCTAATTTAGCTGACTTGCCTATAAGAACAACACAACGTATTCTACGTGATCTTGAAAGTGAAGGTATAATTAAAGCTGAGAGAGTTGGGAAAAACAAATATTTCTTTTTAAACATGCTGGAGGTAAAAACAAAGATTCTTTTGACAGTGGCTGAACTGTATAGGACTTTAGATTTCGTAATCAAATATCCAGCCATTAAAATGTTTCTCAAAGAACAAATAGATCAGTGTTTGGTTGTTTTTGGTTCTTTTGCAAAATTCAAAGCTACTAAAACAAGCGATTTTGATTTGCTCATAATTGGAGATTCAAAGAGAGAACTTCCACTCTACTTAATCCCATATAAAGTACATCAAATAAAATTAAGGAAAAAAGATTTTGAACGATTTATTAGGAAAGAGACTCTAGGAAAAGAAATACTAAAAAACCACTTGGTATTAACTAAACATTCTTATTTCGTAGATATGTTATGGCAGTACTATGAAAAAACTTAGATGGTGTACGAAAATAAAAGAAGGAATAAAATTGACAGAGCCGAACGAAACCATCAGTAGTTCTTATCTAAATTTAGCGAAATCGAGTCTAAGAAGAGCGGAAGTGATGTTAAAAGAAAATGATCTATTATGGAGCACGGTTATGCTTTATTATGCGGAATACTATGCGCTATATGCATTTTTAGTGAGAATTGGTGTAAAGTGTGAAAATCACTCTTGTTCCATTCTTCTCGTAAAACATTTACTTGGCGCAGATAAAATTGCAACAATAGAAGCACATAAAGAAAGAAGAATAGACGCTCAATATTATTTGAAGATAAGCTCTGGGGAAGAAATTAGAAAAATGTTTCAAGAAGCTAAATTTTTTATTTCATTTTTCGATGACTTGATTTCACAAATCGGCCAAACTAAACTTACCTCATTTAGAAACAAAATCTTTGCTTTAAAACATAATTGAAAAATGTACGATTGCATAATTATCCATTACAGCGAAATAGGTATTAAAGGAAAGAATAGAGTTATGTTTGAAAATAGATTGAAAAGAAATTTAAGCGTGGCTTTAGGAAATAGAGCAAGGATATATAAGCGATATGGAAGATTAGTTTGTGATTTATTAACGAAAGAAGAAAAAGAAATCGAAGAGATTAAGTCTTTACTGAAAATTACTCCGGGCGTTGCAAATTTTGGGTTTGCTAAAAGAGCCCGACTTGAGTTTGAGGACATAAAACAGGTTGTTTTTTCTCTGCTTAAGAAAAGAAGGTTTGGTTCGTTTAAGGTTTTAACAAAGAGGAGCTATAAGGAATTCCCAATGACCTCTCTCGAGATAAATAAGGCGTTGGGAGAAGAGATTGCAGCAAAACTTGGAAAGCGGATTGAACTAAAGAATCCGGAATTAACGATTTATGTGGAAATTTGTGAAAAGGAATCCTTTGTTTACCTAGATAAACTCAAAGGCGTTGGCGGTTTGCCTGTCGGCTGTGGCGGAAAGGTTGTTTGTTTGCTTAGCGGCGGTATTGATTCGCCGACGGCAGCTTTTTTAATGATGAAAAGAGGCTGTCCTGTCGTACTTATTCATTTTTTCAATAGAACAATTAACACACGACAAGCTTTGAAAAAAGTGGAAGATATTGCAAATGTTTTGGCAAGCGTTCAGATAAGAGGCAAATTGTATTTGGTTCCTTTCTATAAGCTGCAGGCAGAAATCATTAAGATTGTTCCAGCAAAATATAGAATGATAATATATAGACGTTTAATGATGGAGATCGCCAACAAAATCGCTGAAAACGAAAAAGCGCAAGCAATTGTTACTGGAGATAGCATCGGACAAGTTGCTTCACAAACATTAGAAAATTTACGATGTATTTATACAGTTGCTGAATATCCTGTTTTTGCACCCCTTATAGGAATGAATAAAGAAGAGATTGTTGATCTCGCTAAAACAATTGGAACATACGAAATTTCTATAAGACCGTATCAGGATTGTTGTTCATTTATGATAGCAGAACATCCTGCAACGAAAATGCCGCTAAAACTCGCTGACGAGATAGAAAGGAATATAAAAGATAAAGGAGAGTTAATTTTAGATGCTGTTGAAAATGCTGAAGTCAAGGAATACAAAATATAAGCTTGCTGTGTTAGTGAGGCAAGACTTGAAATTACCAAAAGGAAAACTTGCTGTTCAAGTTGCTCATGCTGCTGTTGAGGCTGCATTGAAATGCAATAAGAAAATTTTGAATGCATGGCGAAAGCAAGGCGGAAAGAAAGTCGTGCTGAAAGTTAGGGATATGAGGGAATTGATGTATTATAAAGAAAAGGCGAGAAAAAAACGGTTGAAGACTATTCTGATTAGTGATGCGGGTCTAACTGTTCTACCGAAGGGAACCATAACATGTTTAGCTATTGGACCTGCTGATGAGAAAAAGATTGATGAGGTTAGTGGTGAGTTAAAGCTTGTTTAAAGCCAAAATTTTTTAAATTTCTTTGTTAGCTTAACGATAATGGGCCCATAGCTTAGCCTGGAAGAGCACCCGGCTCTTAACCGGGGGGTCGGGG
>CAZFJK010000035.1:0-5152 GCA_964519225.1 uncultured Methanosarcinales archaeon
ATCTTCCATCCAGGAACGCACGGCGTAAAAACCTGAATATAAGCAGGACCTTTAAAATCCAAACCCTTCTTAACTTTAGCATACAAATCCTGCGGAAAACCAACGCTTGCAGTCGCGACATAGCAATTCCCATGCATAGCAACTATTAACGGCATTGGTTTTTTCCATCTCTCATCACCATGTTTTATCTTTCCTACTGGAGTTGTCGTTGTCCATGCATACTTCGGCGTTGCACCGCTTCTCTGTATTCCTGTATTTTCATAAGCTCCGTTATCATAACAAACATAACAAACATCATGGCCTCTTTCGATCATTCCGCTCAGTGCCTGAAAACCGATATCAAAAGTTCCTCCATCGCCGGCTATAGCCAAAACCTTCTCTCGCCTTCCTTGCCTTTTTAAAGCTTCAGAAATACCGCTTGCAACCGCACCAGCATTTTCAAAAGCAACATGAATATAAGGCACCCTCCAGGCAGTAAGCGGATAAGGAGTACTAACAACCTCTATGCAACCGGTAGCATTCACAACAATAACATTTCTACCCGCAGCTTTCAGAATATGCCTCATAGCAATGGCAGCTCCGCAACCTGCACATGCCCTATGTCCCGAAGCAAAGAGTTCTTCTTCAGGCAAGCCCTGTATCATTTCAGCATCTCCTCCAAACAAAAATCATCATGACTACTTCCGCAAAAATCTACTCTTTTAGTTAACAACCTCCCGCACCCTTTACACCTAACAACCTTATAATGAAACCCTTTTTCAAAATGCGATTCAATCTCAATCTCATCCGCATCTTCTAAACAGCTATTACAGTAAGTGCAAGCAATTCCTTTTCCATTTTGATGAACATCGCTTACCGCAAAATGCATTCTCATTTTAACCATACCTTCTTTTCAATTTCTTTTGCTTTTCGCATCACATCAAATACTTTCATTATATGCCTAGGTGTTATATCCCTTCCGCCCAAGCCGGCTATAAATGAATGAACAGGTAAACAACTCAGCGCTTTAATTTCATTCCAAAGCACGCCGCTACTGCCATAAGAAACTGCCCTATCAATCACAGCAATAGCTTTTAGTCCTTCAAAAGCCTTTTTCAGTGCTTCCCTAGGCAAAGGCCTGAAACTCCTCAGCTTAATCAACCCAACATCTTTTATCCCAGTTTGTTTCAGAACATGCTTTATCGTTCCGCAAACACCGCCCATAGCAATAATTGCATATTTTGCATTTTCCATGTTATATGTTTCAATCAGTCCATAAAAATCCCGTTTAAAATGTCTCCTAAAGTTTCTTTCCTCAATACGCATCACGCCTAATGCTCTTTTCATAGCCTGTTCTTGTTGCTCTTTAAATTCCATAAAACTATCAGGATATCCTATCGGACCTATTGTAACAGGTTTTCTTGCATCAAGCTTGAATAAAGGCTTGTATTTTCCAACATATCTTCCAACCTTTTCAGTACTATCCAAATGCACCCCCTCATAAACATGAGACAAGCTAAATCCATCAACGCAAACCATAACAGGAAGCAAAACATCTTTGTTTTCAGCAATTCTATAAGCAAACAAGATAGAATCATAAGCTTCTTGAGCACTTTCACAATAAAGCTGAATCCAACCGCTGTCTCGTTCAGCAATGCTATCGCTATGATCGCACCAAATATTTATCGGAGCACTCAAAGCCCTGTTTGCTATTGCCATCACAACAGGCAACCTTAAGCCGCTTGCAATAAACAAGACCTCATGCATTAAAGCTAAACCTTGTGATGCTGTTGCAGTAAAGACCCTGCTGCCAGCAGCACTTGCACCAACAGCAGCAGAAATTGCACTATGCTCTGATTCAACAGTAATCATCTCTGCTTTAAGCAAACCATCAGCAACAAAATCAGCAAGCCTTTCAGCTATATGCGTCTGTGGCGTAACAGGATAAATAGGAATAACGTCTGGCTTTGCAAGTCTGACAGCTTCAGCAATAGCATGGCTCGTTTCAATTACTTTCTCCATTCTTCTCCCTCACCATCTTAATCGCTTTAACAGGGCAGTGTCTTGCACAAATCCCACAACCTTTACAATAATCATAATCTATATCAGCACCATCCTTCTTCATCTTAATACAAGCATCAGGACAGTAAAGCCAACAAAGACCGCACTTTATGCATTTCTCTTTATCCACAATTGGCTTTAATGTTCTCCATTCGCCTGTCTTTGTTTCAGCGCTGCTTCCAGGCTTATCTATAACAGCTCCAGGCTTGAGCTTCATATTTTTTCCAGGCATTTTTCATAAGTTAGCTTAATCACCCTCTTATTCTTTTTTTTCATCTCCTCATTTCTAAAACGTTCATCAACAGCTTTATACAGATTCTTTAATGAAACAAGTTTAGTATAAGCAGCAAACGCACCAAGCATAGCAGTATTGACAATATCTTTTCCAAATTCTCTGAGTGCAATCGAAGTAGCATCGATAAAGCAACTCTTCACACCTTTTACGCTAATACGCTGCTCTTTTCTCGCATTCACAAGTACAGCACCATTATGCTTTAATCCAGAAAGCGTTCCCTTTACGCACAGCAAACCAGCATCCAACACAACTATATAATCAGGCTCATAAATCTGGCTCCTTATTAAAATCGGTTTCTTAGAAATCCTTGTAAAAGACATCGAAGGAGCTCCTCTCCTTTCAACGCCAAACATCGGCATTGCCTGAACATAATAGCCATCATAAAAGGCACCTACAGCAAGCAGTTGAGCAAAAGTAACTGCTCCTTGTCCTCCCCTACCAACACATCTAATCTCAATCATATATACCCCTTTTTAGCATTGAGCTAAAAGCAAAAGAAAGAAGAAAAGAGGAAGATTTAAAAATTTTCCTTTTTCTATTTTCATATGCAAATATACAACACTCTAACACGAAAAAAAGAAGAACTAATTCCTCTGCAAAACAATCTTTTCAGGATCTATTCCTGTGGACCGACTGTTTATGACTATGTCCATATCGGAAACCTTCGTGCTTTTGTCTGCGCAGACATCCTAAAGCGCTATCTAATTTTTAAAGGCTACAAAGTTAAACACGTAATGAACATTACCGACGTAGACGATAAAACAATAAAAAAGGCAAATGGCGACAGGCAAAAACTAAAAGAAATCACAGAATTTTATGCAAAAGCATTCTTCGAAGATTTAAAGGAAATGAACATCTTGCCAGCAGATGTTTATCCAAAAGCAACAGAGCATATAAAAGATATGGTAAACGTAATAAAAACACTCATGGCAAAAGGTTATGCATACAAAGCAGAAGATGGCAGCATATATTTCTCTGTTGCAAAATTCAAAGACTACGGAAAACTATCAAAGATAAAAATAGCAGAGCTGAAAGCAGGCGCAAGAGTGAGCCAAGACGAATATGCAAAGGAATCTGCTGCTGACTTCGCATTATGGAAGGCATGGAAGGAAAGCGACGGCGATGTTTTTTGGGAAACAGAGCTCGGTAAAGGAAGACCTGGTTGGCATATTGAATGTAGCGTCATGTCAACTAAGTATTTAGGTCAGCCGTTTGATATACACACCGGTGGTGTTGATCTGATCTTCCCTCATCATGAAAACGAAATAGCCCAGTCAGAAGCATATGCTGATAAGGAATTCGTTCGCTACTGGATTCATAACGAATGGCTTTTCGTCGAAGGAAAAAAGATGAGCAAGTCTCTTGGAAACTTCTACACCCTTCGCGATCTAAAAGAAAGAGGATACTCAGGCCAGGAACTAAGGCTCGTTTTTCTCGAAACCCATTACAGACAGCAACTCGACTTTTCCTTAAAACAACTCGATGCTGCAAAATCAACACTTGAGCGAATAAAAGATTTTACATGGCGCATGAAAAACAACGACAAAGAGGAAGGAAAAGACCTTGCCCAGCCGAGAATCGACGCTTTCATGCGAGAATTCACAGCTGCGATGGATGATGACCTCGATACGCCAAAAGCATTGGCAGCGTTGCACAGCTTTATCCACGAAATAAACTTGCTCGACTTGAACAGAGAAGAATCCCAAAAAGTTTATTCTTTAATGAAACAACTCGAAAACATTCTCGGCTTAACATTTGAATTTGAACTTCTTCCGCTTACAGAAGAAGAGCTTGCCCTAATCAAAGAGCGCGAAAAAGCAAGAAAACAAAAAGACTGGCAAAAAGCAGACGCAATAAGAGAAGAGCTAAAAAAACGCGGCATAGAACTTTTCGACACAAAAGAAAGAACAAAATGGAGAAAGGTTAAGCAATAAGCTAAAATCTCTGCCCCATTCCATCGGCTAGATGAATAACATCTTCTAAAGAACTCAATCCAAGCGGATGAATTGCTTGTTTTTCTTCAGGAAATAATGACTCCATACGTGGCTTTCTATTCTTAGGTCTCTTCTTCAGGTGTAAATGCTCTACAATTCCAAGGTGAAGTTCAAACTTTTTTTCTAGAGAAAGTCCACGAACATAGCGTGCTATAGCAATTGGATCATAATGTTGTCCTATGCGTTCAAAATATACTTTGCGATGAAGTATGTGCAAACCTAAAGCAACGTCCCCTGCTGCTTCAACAACGTCTGCAACTAGGTTAGGTGTTATGCCATATTGAGGTTCATCTTTTATAATCGGAAGTAAATCAAGTTTATCCTCATGCTGTATATTCGGCATTCTTATATAAAAAATAACAGCGGATCTTAATGGAATCTTTTCCTTTTCACACCGAGTTAAAAACCCTTGGATTTCTTTTTCATTACAACCAATTCTTTTCAAAGAACCAACAGCAAAGCTTAGTTCATCCCTATTAAAATAACCATCATCATACTTGTCCACATCATCATATAGAACATTTCCTCTTCCAGTCTCGTCTGCCCATAGAGGCATTCTATATGCTTCGCCCAGAACCATTTTGTCACCCCCTATATATTTTCTATATTCTATATAGAAGAAAGGCGTTGATTTTTAAAGATTTTGAAATTATTTTTCCCATACAATCTTACTAATATTATGACATGCCTTAAGATCCTTTTCTATTTCTCTAAAATTCTCAGCAATTTCAATTGTTTCAATCTGATCTTTCAAACTCATTCCAGCATCTTTTTTCTTTTTCCAAATCTTTTTATTTAACTCAATCAACTGATCTGTGCTAAA
>CAZFJK010000036.1:0-3610 GCA_964519225.1 uncultured Methanosarcinales archaeon
AATTTCAAGGAAAAAGAAAATAGAAAAGGAAGATCTGATAGAATTTTATGATTCCCACGGAATTCCTGCTGAGCTCGTTTTAAAGATTGCAAAGGAGAAGAACGTTGAAGTTGAAATTCCTGAAGATTTCTATGCTGAATTAGCAGCAAGGCATGCAAAGGCTGAAAAGAAAGAAAAGGAAACCCCAGATTTTGTTGAAAAGTATCCAAAAACAGTTAAGCTTTACTATGACGATCCCAAGCTTTTCGAGTTTGAGGCAAATATCTTAGGAGTTGAAAATGGCTATGTTATCTTAGACAAAACTGCATTCTATCCTGAAAGCGGTGGGCAAGACAACGATACTGGATACTTTATCTTCAACGGCTCAAAGATAGAAATTGTTGATGTTGTCGAAGAAAACGGTGTTGTATTGCATAAAGTGAAAAAAACTGGTGGAATTAAAGCTAATGCTGTTGTTAAAGGAGTTATAGACAAAAAGAGAAGACTGAGGCATATGAGACATCACTCAGCAACCCACATTCTGCTCTATGCCTTACAAAACGTTTTAGGCAAACACATATGGCAAGCAGGAGCAAAGAAGGAGTGGGACAAAGCGAGACTTGATGTTACGCATTTCAAAAAACCAAGTGATAAGGAAATAGAAAGAATTGAAAAAGTTGCAAATGAGGAAGTCATGGCTAATAAACCAATAAAATGGTTCTGGATGGATAGAATTGAGGCTGAGAAGAAATACGGTTTTAGGCTTTATCAGGGTGGCGTTCCTCCAGGTAGGGAAATTAGAATTGTTAAGGTGGGCGATGACGTACAAGCTTGCGGAGGCACGCATTGCAGCTCAACTGGCGAAATTGGAGTGATTAAGATTTTGAGGGTTGAGTCAATACAAGATGGGGTAATAAGATTCGAGTTTGCTGCTGGAGAAGCAGCTTTAGAATATATGGACAGAATTGAGGGGTATCTGAAAGAATCAAGCAAAACTTTAAGAGTTGAACCCTCAATGCTTCCAAAAACTGTAAATAGATTCTTTGAAGAGTGGAAAGAGCAGCAAAAGGAAATAGAAAAGCTTAAGGAAGAGATAGCAAGCTTAAAGGCTGAAATGCTAGAAAAAGAGGCTGAAGAATACAATTCCATAAAAGTTGTCGCCGAGTTAATCGACGCTGACATGCAGGAAATGATTAAGCTTGGAAATGCATTAGCTAAGCGTGGCTTGGTTGGTTGCTTAATGAGTGCGAGCGGCAAAGTCAGTGTTGTTGCATTTAGCGGGACTGAGATAGATGCAAGAGATTTGATAAAAGAGATAGGGAAGCGTATAAAGGGAAGTGGTGGGGGCAGAAAGGACTTAGCCCAAGGTGCTGGGCAAAAGAGGTTAACAAAAGATGAATTGATGAACGTAATTTTCGCATATCTATCAAAGATCAAGGCATGATTAAAGCTTTCATTGTTAAAGGCATACCACTGATAAAAAAGGGCGATGACTTAGCCAGCATAATTTCCTCAAGATTTGAAATTGAAAACAAAGACATCGTCGTTATATGCTCAACTGTGGTTTCAAAAGCTGAAGGGAGGATTAAAGATTTAAATGATTATATTCCGAGCGAGAAGGCTTTGAACATTGCAAAAAGACTTGGAAAGGATGCAAGAATAATCCAAGCAGTTTTAGATGAGAGCGATGAAGTGCTAATCGATTATCCAATTTTGCTTGTTAAGGCAAAGTTCGGAAACATCTGCATCAATGCAGGTATAGATGCGTCAAATGTTGAAAAAGGAAAGATCCTATTACCGCCACTAAATCCTCAAAGAAGTGCAGAAAAAATTAGAAAAAGGATTGAGGAAATTACCGGAAAGAAAGTTGGTGTAATAATCACCGACACAAATGGTAGATGCTTTAGAAGGGGTGTTGTAGGCTTTGCAATTGGCGTTTCAGGAGTAAAAGCTATGAAGAATTGGATTGGCAAGAAGGATCTTTATGGCAATGTATTGGAAATAACGGTTGAATGTGTTGCAGACGAAATTGCCGCATTTGCAAATTTGTTGATGGGCGAGGGCGGAGATGGAACGCCAGTAGTCATAATCCGTGGATTAGACTTAATTGGTGATGGAAGCGTTGACGAAATTTATAGAAGCGAAGATGAGGATGTAATACGTAAAGCTATAAAATGCAAAGATGAATAGCATCTTAGTTATTGGCAACAACGTAAGAAACGTTGTTCAATCAGCAAGAAAGGCTGGATACAAGGTTTTAGCATTGACAAACTACTTTGATGCCGATCTTTTTTTGTATGCTGAAAGAGTTGAAAAAATTAAATCTGAAAGAATAAGGAAACAGGCAACAAGATTGGCAGAGGAAAGCGGCGCTTACGTTGTTCTAACATCAGGCTTTGAAGATTTAAAGTTAAATGCACCAATACTCGGATCAGAACATAAAGCTATTAAAGAAGTCGTTGATAAACTAAGGTTTTACAAAAGGCTTGAAAATGCGGGAATTCCCTTTCCTGAGTTAGTGTCTAAAAATGAAGAAGACTTCAAGAAGATTATTGCAAAACCAAGAAAGGGTGGAGGCGGAGAGGAAATCCATTTTTTAAATGAACTAAATAAAGCTGAAAAAAGTGATTATATTTATCAAAGGTACATTGATGGAATTCCTTGCTCTGTCTCTTTAATTGTATCTGAAAATTATGTTGTGCCCATAGCGATAAACAAAATGTTTGTTGGCTGGAAAGAAATGAACGCTGATGGTTTTAGATACTGCGGAAATTTAACACCTTTCATTGTTGATAGCGAAGAAAAAAACGAGCTTATAAAAATAGCAGTAGAGACTGCTTCTTTATTCAATTTATTGGGTTCTGTAGGTGTAGATTTTATTTTGGCAGACAAACCATATGTTCTTGAATTGAATCCAAGATTTCAGGGTTCCTTAGACAGCATAGAGTGGAGTTGCGATACTAATTTATTCAAATTGCATGTAAAAGGTTTTTTTGGTGAAAAAGTTGAGATACCGAAATTTTACAGACTTGCAGCAAGAGCAATTTTATTTGCAGATAAAAAAGTTGATATACGATGCTCACCAATTGGAAATCCCTTTTTTGCCGACATTCCGTTTGTCAATCAAACTTATGAGAGTAAAGACCCAGTAGTATCTATTTTATCCGCAGATAAAAGTGAAAGCGAAGTAATCAACAAAATAATAGAGAGGAAAAAGATTTTTTACAACTTACAAAACTGGAATTTGTGATGAAGAAGCTTACATTCAAAGAACTGGCTAAAAGGATTCTTGAGGAGGAAAAACGTCCTTTAGCAGTAAAAGAAATTTGGGAAATTGCTGTAAAGAAAGGATATGACAAACTTTGCGATACTCAGGGTAAAACACCTTGGAGAGCCATAGGCGCACAATTGCATATTGATGTAAAAGACAATCCTAACTCGCCATTCATTAAGATATATTCAAATCCAAGAAAGTTTTTCTTAAAAAATTTAGTTTCTCAAGAGGAATTAAGTAAAATAGAGGAAAGAGAGATAAGTAAAATTGAAATACCTAGGAGAGTGAGATATTCTGAAAGGGAACTGCATCCATTTTTAACTTATTTTGCCTATACATACATGGGAATATACACAA
>CAZFJK010000036.1:3710-4828 GCA_964519225.1 uncultured Methanosarcinales archaeon
ATATACACAATGGTTACATCCAGACATGGTTGGAGTGTATTTTCCAATTGAAGAATGGAGAAGCGAAGTTACAGATTTTGCCAAAGAAATAGGACATCCATCAATAAAGCTATACTCATTTGAAATAAAGAGAGAATTGGGGTTCCACAATCTTAGAGAAGCCTTCTTTCAAGCAGTTTCTAATTCTTCTTGGGCTAATGAAGGTTACTTAGCTGCTGCAAACATAGATGAGAGTGATGAACTGCTTTCAGAGCTAAAAAGGCTGTCCACTTCATTTGGAATAGGTATTATAAGAATCGATGTAAAAGACCCCGATTCTTCAGAAATTGTCTTTCCAGCAAAGCAAAAAGAACTAGATTGGGATACTATAAACAAACTTGCATATGAAAACCCAGATTTCAGGGATTTTTTAAAACGAGTGAAGATAGACTTATCAAGCAAGGAAATTAGAAAGGAAAAATACGATAAAGTTTTTGATGTAAATGATCTAGTTAGAATGATCAAAAAGTAATTAGAAAGGGTTTTAAGGAAAGTCCTTAGAAAAACGAAAGGGTGATAAAAATGGAGAATATATTGAAGAAGATTACAGATTATAAATGGGAACTGCCTAAAGGTTACAAGCCAGGAATGAGAGTTCCCGCTTATTTTTACATAAGCAGAAAGCTCATGAGTATCTTAGAAAAGGATGCAGTAGAGCAGGCAGCAAACGTTGCAACAATGCCTGGAATTCAGAAAGCATCCTTAGTCATGCCAGATGTTCACGTTGGCTATGGTTTTCCAATCGGTGGTGTTGCTGCTTTTGATCTAAATAACGGTGTTGTTTCACCAGGTGGTGTTGGTTTTGACATCAACTGTGGTGTAAGGCTTTTGAGGAGCAATTTAAAGGTTGATGAAGTTAAAAGCAGAATTAAAGAGCTGATAGATGCATTATTTGTAGCAGTGCCATCTGGGGTTGGAAGTGAAGGAAGATTAAAAGTCACAGATAAAGAATTGGACGAAATTTTTGTTGAAGGAGCTAGATGGGCTATAGAAAATGGATACGGAAACGAAGAAGACTTAAAGCACTGCGAAGAAAATGGAGCCTTGGAGGGGGGAAGAGGAGACGTTGTTAGTAAGAA
>CAZFJK010000037.1:0-4050 GCA_964519225.1 uncultured Methanosarcinales archaeon
AGGCATAGATGAAGGTTTAGATTATGAACCTGAGAAGGCTGAGAAGATTGCCAAGGAATTAATCGACATGGCTATTGAGAATTTCAAACAGAGAGATAAGACAAAGAGCTATAAGATCGACAAAAAGCAGAAGATAGTCGTAGGTTTCTCTCCAGAGGCGATTCTGAATGCCTTAAATGGTGATTTGAATGTATTACTTGAGGCAATAAAGAAGGGAGACATCAAAGGTGTTGTGGCATTGGTAAGCTGCACAACATTGAAGAATGGCCCTCATGACAGCAACACCATTACGATTGCTAAAGAGCTTATAAAGAAGGATATTTTGGTTCTATCGCTGGGTTGTGGAAACGCTGCCTTACAAGTTGCTGGCTTGACATCGTTGGATGCAATAGAGTTGGCTGGAGAGAAGCTTAAAGCTGTATGTAAAGCCTTGAACATCCCACCAGTCTTGAGCTTTGGAACCTGCACAGACACTGGAAGGTGTGCTTACCTTGTAAGACTGATTGCCGATGCTTTAAATGTAGACATCCCACAGTTGCCAGTTGCTGTTACTGCCCCCGAATATATGGAGCAGAAGGCAACAATTGATGCTGTGTTTGCAGTAGCCTACGGATTGACTACGCATGTATCGCCAATTCCACCGATAACTGGCAGTGATAAAGCTGTCAAGCTGTTTACCGAGGACATTGAAGCATTGACGGGTGGAAAAGTAATTGTTGAAGAAAACCCAGTTAAAGCTGCTGAACTGCTTGAGAAAGTGATAGTTGAGAAGAGGCAAAAGCTGGGAATTTAATTTTTTTATTTAAATAATGATTTAAATAATGCTTGAAACTTCTATAAAATTCATTATTTGCTTAAAACAGGCATCCATTCTATTTTGAATTATTTTTTCCAACTTTTTTGGAGGTACGGGAACAAAAATGTATTTGTAACCCCCTTTTCTTAAAATTCTCACTTCTCTTCTGACAAAACCTTTTTCAACCAAATTTTTAAGACTTTTATAAATTGTACTCCTGTCTTTTCCGATAACATCAGCTAGAGCTTCAACAGTTGCACAACCAGAGTTGCACAATTCAGCATAGATTATGATATCAAGGGCACTCATGCCTAAGATGTGCCTCAAAAACCCTCTAACTTCTGAAGGGACCTCAATTCTTTTGTTTTGGCAGTTCTCAGGGTTTACTACCATTTTACGCCCTTTGACTATACAATACTTAAATATTTCGAAATGTTTTTCTAAAATTTTGAAATATTAATTTTTTCGAAAAGTATTTCAAAAAATTTAAATTTTAATAAAATCGAAAGGCATATATCCCCATTTCGAAATGATGCGTCAATGAGAATAGATTTCTTGTGCACATTCATAACTGTGGTTGAAAAAGGTAGCATTAAGAAGGCTGCTGAAGAATTAGGGATGTCTGTGAGCTCAGTTAGTTTTCAGATTAATGCTGTCGAAAAATATTATGGAGCGAAATTGTTGAAAAGGAGTGCTACTGGCGTAACGTTGACAGAAGAAGGTAAAATTGCCCTTAAAAACATGAAATTGATAACTGAAAGTATAGAACAAACAAGAAATTTGATACTTAGGAGTAAAAATAAGATTACAATTGCATCGGGAATGGTTGGAATTCCAGTTTTATCACACTTGCAAACACTTTTGAAAGCAAAATATCCAGAATTGGAGGTATATACTGTGTTGAGAGGAGCACATTTATGCTATAAGATGGTTAAAGAAGGTACAGCTGATTTTGCAATAGTAGGGGATTTGCCAGAAGATTTCGATAAAGATTATTATCTCGCGGAAGTTTTAGGAATTGATAAACTCGTATTAATTGTACCTCCAAATCATGAGTTGTGTAAAAAGGATAAGGTAAGAATAGAAGATTTAAAGGAGCAATCACTTGTGTGTTTAACAAAAGATTATGGTATTAGAACTTCTATTGAAAAAGCCTTAATAAAAAGTGGTTACAATATTGATGAATGCACCTATGTTGACGACTTCTTTACACAACTTCATCTGGTGTCAAGCGAGAACAAAGTTGCTATAACATCTCTATTTGCTTGTTTAAAGGCTTACGAAGTTGGATTGATAAAAGTTGTAGAAATCGAAGACTTTGACAGCGAGAGAAGCATATACTTTGTTACATCGAGAATGGTGCTTGAGAGTGAGAGGATGAAAGAGTATGCAGATTTCATCATTAACAATGCAAGGAAATTTTATGAGGATTACATGAATAGGATAACGAAAATGGTTAAAAAATGCTAATAATTTAATTTAGTTAATTCTTCCATTTGTTTTTTTGCTTTCTTAGCTTCTTTCCAGGAGTTTACCGTTTCTTTGATAAATTCAAAACCCAATCTTGCAGTAAAGTATGCTATTGCCAAGAATAGAATCCATGAAAATGCGTTATCTACTATTTTTAGCGTGTGGGCTAAAAACATATAGGGTGTCAGAATCAGAAAGAATAGTGAAGTGTTTAAGAGCATCTTTCTGAAAAAGAGCGGCCAATATTTTTCTGATGCCATCCTTTGAAAACCTTCGTACGCTTCCTTGTCTTTCATGGCAATTGCAAGCATAGAGTAAACGTAGTATTCATTCAATTCATTTTCAATCTTTTCTATTTCTTCATTGTAACTCTTAAAAATTCTCGACGATAGTATTTTCTCTTCAACTTTTTCAGCAATTAGAATAATAAAAAATGTTATAATAAAGAAGATTGTATAATTTATGTTCATTTCTAGCATGTTTTTACCTTACAGTATTAGGGCGGTAGCTTAATTCCGAAGAACCCAGCTAGTATGTATCTCAAACCCACATAGAATGCCAATGAACCAAAGATTACGAATAATGTATCCATTGGCAAGTATTTCTGTGTTCTTGGACCAATGTATGAACCTATGAGAATACCAACCCAGCCGATTATTATTGCTATTGGGAATACTAGACCTCTAGCAAACCATCCAGCTAGTGCTGAACACTGGTTCAAGAAAACAGTTAAAGCTGAGACTGCTGGTGTGATATACATAGGCCAACCGATAGCTGTGAAGAACGGAACTATTAGGAATCCCCCACCAACGCCAATTAATACTGTGATAAATCCAATTATCAACCCATAGAAGAATGGTAGATAATTTTTAGCAACGAAATGCTCACCAAAGAAGTCGAATTCGACTTGAGACAAAGAGTATTTGACGTTTGTAATTCCTTCAAGCTCCTTAAGTTTTCCAGCCTTTTTAAGCTCTTCAACCCTTTGTTGGAATCTCTTTGCGGCCTCTCTTCCTTTTGACTTTGAAGCTTTTGCCCTTGGTGTCACTTGATAGAACATGTAGAATGAAACGGCCCATGTACACAACCCGAAAAGACCTTTGTACAAAGCAACGCCCAATTTACCTCCAGTTCCCCAAACTGCAGCTTGTGCACCGAATACCATTCCCAAACCCATGGCTATTGCAGCTGGCCAAACAAGTCTCTTTTGCGTATACCAGTTTATTGTGCTTGACAAAGAGTTTAGCCAAGTAATTGCCGTATTTGAAAATCTTATATGATCTGTAAGGTATTTACCAGCATCGTTGTACATCCCGATGTTTATCGCTTTCCCCTTCAATTTTTTAGCCCATGCACCAATGCCTAAGATTGATATGTGTCCTACGCCTGCCATTATTCCTCCAAAGGCGCCTACAGTTGAGAAAATCCATCCAACCCAAATACACCATAGCAAATACACAAGCGCATTAATTTTTATTGTCTCTCCAGCAATTTCCATCCATGTAACGTCTAACATACGCTCACCTCTGCTCAGCTCGTAAAAATGAATTTAAAAACGGTTTGCGGTTCTGAAAAGTTTAGGCAGAACCTAATAATCATTTAAAAAATTTGCTTAGCTAAGCACTAATCGGTGGTAACATGCGTGAAATGAAATTTGAGGAAATCGAGATCCTAAATAGAAGTAGGGCTGAGATATATAAGTTTTTATCCACTGTTTTAAGAGATGAAATTCAAAAAGAGCTTTTGAAATCTTTTAAAAAATCTGAATTCTTAGAAGGATTGCA
>CAZFJK010000038.1:0-3526 GCA_964519225.1 uncultured Methanosarcinales archaeon
AAAGAACTCGATCAAATTGAGAATTTAGCTGATGTTGTAGAAGAGATAGCCGTATACGCAAGAATAGATCCAAGGCACAAAGTTAAGATTCTTGAAGCTCTAAAGATGAAAGGACATATCGTTGCAATGACCGGTGACGGTGTAAATGATGCGCCTGCGCTGAAAAAAGCTGATATAGGCATTGCTATGGGTATAACAGGAACTGATGTTGCAAAAGAGGCAAGCGACATGATTTTACTTGATGATAATTTCGCTTCGATAGTTAAGGCTGTTGAAGAAGGAAGAGTTATCTATGGAAATATTAGAAAGTTTGTTATGTACCTGCTCAGCTCAAATCTTGGAGAAATATTAACATTATTTTTTGCCCTGCTGTTTGGCATGCCTTTGCCTGTTGTTGCATTGCAAATACTGTGGATTAACTTAGTTACCGATGGCTTACCGGCTCTCGCATTGAGCGTTGATCCGGGCGATCCCAAGATTATGAAAAGGCCGCCAAGAGACCCAAAAGAAAACATCATCATGAAAAAACATGTTTTATTCATGATTATAGTTGGATTAACGATGATGGCTGGAACATTGTTTGCATTTAAGCTGTACGCTGACAAGAGCATAGATTATGCAAGAACTATGGCTTTCAATGTGCTTGTTGTGTTTCAAATGTTTAATGTTTTGAATTGCAGGAGCGATAAAGAGAGTGTTTTCAGAATAGGCGTTTTCAGGAACAGATATCTGGTTTTGGCAATAGCCTTCTCTATCTTTATACAGTTTGTGCTTATTTATACGCCGCTTGCTGGATTTTTCAAAGCCGTGGCTATAAGCCCTAAAGACTGGATTTGTGTGTTTTTGATTTCAGCAAGCGTTTTATTTGTTGGTGAAATCGTAAAAGGATTGATGCGAAAATGGAAATGATGCTGTTGTCTTTTGCATTGAAGCACCCGATTGTCTTTTTGCTTTTCATTATCGGAGCGAGTTTTGTTATACTCTTAAAAGCAGCTGATTATTTGGTTTCAGCAGTAACAAATTATGCTAAAAAACTCGGGATATCTGACTATTTAATTGGTGTAATCATCATTGCACTTGGAGCAAGTCTTCCAGAATTAATAAGTTCGTTGATGGGTGTGGTTGCAAATGAAAGTGGAATCATCTTCGGAACGATCATCGGAAGCAATATATGCGGTTTAACACTTGTTCTAGGAACACTTGCTATAGTCGGAAAAAAGATTCCGATAAAAGTGAGAGTCCTTAAGAAAACAGGAATGATTATTTTTGCCTTGAGTATGCTCCCTTTTATTTTTGCTCTGAACGGGATAATAGGAAAAATCGAAGGAAGCATATTGGTGCTCTGCTGGGTTGCATATAATTTATTTCTCTGGAAAAAAGAGGGCGAGCTTGGAAAAATAAAACATAAAGTAGCATTTAAGAAGATATGGCGTGATGGATTGATTGCGATAGTTGCTTTGCTTGCGATTATCTTATCAGGAAGGTGGTTGGTCTTTTCCTCAGTTAAGTTAAGCGAGTTATTAATGATATCTCCTTATGTGCTTGCTGTTACTGTTCTTGGTCTCGGAACGCAGATTCCTGATTTAGCGGTTAGCTTAAGAGGACTTAAGAAAGGACATCAGGATATTGCGTTTGCAGATATCTTAGGAAGCCTTGTGACGAAAAGTTTGCTTTTCTTAGGTATATTCTCATTGCTGATACCGCTTCGAATAAATTTTTTTGAATTGATCGGCGGGTTTATATTTACGGGTGCTGCATTGGGTTATGCGCTTCTTTGCACAAGGAAAGGCATAATAAGAGACTTGAACGGATTGTTATTAATAGTACTTTACCTAGGATTTTTTGGATACGTCTTGGTAATAAGCGGATTGATTTAATATCTTAAAATGAGAGAGGATTTTTATACGGAAATAATTAGATTGTTAAAGGAGGGAAAAATTTCTGTTAAAGAATTAAACAAGAAAAAGATCGAGCTTAGCAAGAAATATAAGCTTAAGAGAATACCGACGAATATTGAAATATTGCTTCATGCAAAACCTGAAGATGTTGAGAAATTAAGACTGTTTACAAAGCCAACGCGAACTATAAGCGGAGTTGCAGTAATAGCGGTTATGGCTTATCCTTTTGCATGCAAGCACGGAAAATGCTTAATGTGTCCTGGTGGACCGGCAAGCATTTTTGGAGATGTTCCGCAAAGCTATACTGGAAGAGAACCAGCTACTTTGAGAGCAATAAGAAATAAATTCGATCCTTATATGCAGATATTTAACAGACTTGAGCATTATGTTGTTATGGGACACAGCCCAGAGAAAGTTGAATTGATTGTAATGGGCGGAACTTTTCCAAGCTTTGATTGGAGATATCAAAAGAAGTTTATTGCTTTCTGCTATAAAGCGATGAATGATTTTTCTTTGTTATTTTTTAAGAAGGACAAATTTGATTTTATTCGTTTCAAAGAATTTTTCTTGCTTCCTGGAAATGTAGGCGACAAAGAAAGGGTTATGAAAATAAGCGCAAAGGTAAGAAGATTGAAGAGCAAATCTGATTTGCTTAAAGAGCAGATCAAGAATGAGCGATCGAAAATAAGATGTGTTGGTTTAACTATCGAAACAAGACCTGATTTTGCCAAGCTAAAACACGCTAATAGGATGCTTCTGCTTGGCTGTACAAGAGTTGAACTTGGAATACAGAGCGTTTATGAAAAAGCATTAAAAGCGATAAAAAGAGGACATTCGGTGAAAGATAGCATTAAAGCGATGAGGATTTTAAAGGATTTGGGATTCAAAATAAATGCCCATTATATGATCGGACTTCCTTCTGTTTCTGCAGAAGAAGACATAGCTGGTTTGAAAGAACTTTTTTCCAATCCTGATTTTAGACCGGATATGCTAAAGATATATCCATGTTTAGTTGTGGAAGGAACAGAACTTTATCAGCTTTGGAAAAAGGGAAAATATAAGCCATTAAGCATTGAAGATGCTGTAAAAATAATCATTGAATTTAAGCGCGTTGTTCCTGAGTATGTTAGAATAATGAGGGTTCAGCGAGATATACCAGATTTTATGATAAGTGCCGGTCCGAAGCTCACAAACCTGAGGCAGAATATTCAGGAAAAAATGAAAAAGCTTGGATTAAAATGTAGATGTATCAGATGTAGGGAAATCGGAAGAAGCGGATTGAAAAAGCTCGGAAAATTAGATTATAAAATATTAAGCTATGAAGCAAGCAAAGGATATGAGTTCTTTATATCTGCCGAATACAAGGATTGGATTGTTGGTTTCTGCAGAATGAGGTTTCCATCGCAATGTTTGAGAAAAGAGATTACAGAAAGAAGTGCTTTGATAAGAGAGCTTCATGTTTATGGCACTGCTATGCCGATAGGAAAGACAGCAGGTTCTGATAGGCTTGCAGTTCAGGTTCAGCATAAGGGAGTTGGAAAAAGATTAATGAGTATTGCTGAACAGCTTGCAAAAGAAAATGGAAAAAATAAGATGGTTGTAATAAGCGGAGTGGGCGTGAGGGAATA
>CAZFJK010000039.1:0-3301 GCA_964519225.1 uncultured Methanosarcinales archaeon
TGTAAGTTGTTCATGTGGTATTATAATCATTTGAGGTGGTTATGTTAACATGTCCCTGAAATTAAATATAAACCAAAAATTTTCCCAGTTGAAGAACGTTTAAAAGAGAGAGGAGAAAATACTTTAGACATTTTAGCTCAAATACAAATGAAAGAGAGGAAACTGCCAGAAAGCATCGAATACTTCGCAGAAAATTACTTTAACAGTAAACTATACTTCAAAGGTATCGCACCTAGCAGGATGAACCTTTATCTTTATGATCTCAACCGAAAAAAGGAATACTCCAAAGAGCATTTACCCGAGGGATTGCTAAAAGGTCTTGTAATCTTAACAGCTTTAGAACAAAATCCAAGCATTCTACTAATAGATGAAATTGAGAACTCATTGCATCCTGAATTGTTAGAGTTTATCCTAACTACACTTAAGGAAGATTGTGATGGCTGCGTCTTTGTAACAACACATTCACCAATTGTGTTAAACTTAGTTGAACCTGAAGAGATTTTTATATTCAAACCAACCGACGACGGTGTTGAAATTAAAAATCTGACAGAATACAAGAGCAAAGAGGAGATTATAAAAGAGCTTGAGGAGTTAGGAGTAACTCTAGGAGAGAAAGTCCTATATGGATTGACATGAATGTTGCAATCTTTACAGAAGACAGGTATGGACTCGGATTTGTCAAAGCGATTGTAAATAGGTTGCTGAAAAACGTGTTCGAAAAGTCGAATTTGTAAAAATATATACTCCATCTTTAATCAAGAAGTGTCACAACGTTAGAAAGGTTAAATCTGTCATTAGGGAAGTTGATAGAGTATTGATAATAATCGACAAAGAAGATACATACAATTACGACGAAAATAAAGATGTCTGGCGGCATCTAGGTGGGCTGAAAAACGAAGACAAGAGTAAAATTGTAGTAATAGCTACAGAGCCGGAAATGGAAGAATGGATTTGCATTTCATTAGACTTAAATTTTGATAATACTGGTTATGATAAGAAAAGAAAGCCTAGTGAAGTGTTAAAGAAGGAAATAAATTATGAAAAGAGCAATCTTCACAAGTACGTTGAAAAGTTGGATTTTGAAAAATTAATGAAAAAGTCTAAAAGTTTCATAGAGTTTTGCAAATCTTTATCTTGATTTTTGATAAAGTTCTTTGACCTAATTAAAAATTAGCCAAAATAAAAAACAGAATTTCAAGCAGTAAGTTTAATTAGGCATAAACCAATATTACTATGCCCCAAGCGGGGAGTGGGTGGAGTGTGCAATGCATACGATGAAGCCTTCCGCAAGCTTGGGGATACACCATGTCGCATGGTCCCTAGGGGAGGGAGTGTTCGCTTTCAATGAACCCAGGGCAACCCCGACATGGAACATTCAGTATTCCCAGCAGGGTCAGCCGCTGGAGTGTGCAATGCATGCGATGAAGTGCGGTGTTAGCTGCTGGGGTATATTTTTGCAAGTTCAATAGCTATCTTAGCTAATGCTTTTGATTTCCAATAGCTCACAACAATTTTGTCAGTGATGCTTAAAGCTTCGTCAAATTCCTTAATCTCCGCAAGTTTGGAAGTGATATAAAACAAAGCCTCAGACATATAAACTTCATCTGTAATGCTTGATGATAGCTCAATCGCTCTTTTGATATCTAGTTCAACGATGTCAATTATTATGTTCGTTAAGATCTTTGATTTCTCAAAACCATCTAGCACATTCAATTTCTCTACAACTTCGTCTAAAGCCCTATAATTTTTTGTACTTTTTGCCATTTCAACGGCAATTTTTGACAGAGTTTCAAGTAGTATTTGTAAGTCTTTAATCTCCTCTGCAACGCTTAGAGCATCCTTAAACAAATCTTTGTTTGTAATGTTGGCTATCTTAGCCAAAGCCTCGGCTTTGAACGATTTACTCTTTATTTTATCAACTATCTCTAACGCTTTGTCCAGCTTTCCAATTTCTGCAAATTTTAATGATGTTGTTAGCAAATCCATGTCGTTCTTCTCATAGTCTAGGCCTTCTTTTAAAGTTCTTTCAAAGTCCAATTTAGCTTTGGCCATTTCAAAAGCGATTTTCAAGAGTGTTCTAGATTTAATAGCAATATCCTCGATGCTGTTTGCAACGTTTAAAGATTCTTTAAAAAGTTTATCTCGATTTTCTAAATCAAAGAAACCAATTTTTGCAAGAGTCTCTGCCTTCCAGCTTTTTTCTCTAATATTTTTTGCAATAGCTATTGATTTGTCGAATTCATTAACTATTGCAAGTTTTATTGCCAGATTTGACAACGCCCTTTGAGATCGATATCTTAATTTTTTAGCTATCTCCAACGCTTTATCGAATTCACAAGCATCACAAAGATGGAAAGTTATGGTTTCCAAAGCCTCTAAGCGAAATCTTTCTTCAACAATGTTATTTGCAAAATCTATAGCTTCATCAAACCTTTTAGCTTTAGCCATAACGACTGATATTTTTGATAAGGTTTCAGAATAATGAAGCAAATCCATCTTTTCAGCTATTTTCAAAGCTTCCCTTAAAATTTCATCATCACGATAGATGCATGCCAATTCTGCTAAGGCGGTAGATTTTATGATCTCATTTTCAATCGATCTGGCTAACTTTAAAGCAAAATCTTGATTTGACATGTGAGAATGTAGTTATTAATCCATAAATAAATTGTGAATCACCTTTTTAAAAATTGGTAGAGCAAAACTGTAAAAAATGCCATAAAAGCTGAGAAGATAAAAACTGTATTGATTGAATGGGCAGCAAATAATGCGGCAATTATTGGGCCAGCAGTTTGTCCAATTCTAACCATTGATCCGTAGACAGCCATAACAACAGCTCTGTTTTCTGTAGGTGCAGCGGAAACGACTAAATTTTGAAGTGCTGGTAAAATTGTACCGTGTCCCAAGCCAAATAAAATTGTTATTAAGGAAAAAAGCCAGATTGAAGGCATTATCGGTGTTAAAATCATTGATGTTGCATAAAACAAAAAACCAAGTTTTATTGTTTTGCCTTCACCAAACTTCTTTAAAAAGTAATCTATCTTAGATGCTGCTATAGCAGTTACAACGGACATTGAAGATTGAATAACACCTATGGTTGCGGAATTCGCTTTAAACTTCAAATTTAGCAAAAATGGTAAATAGGTTATAAAAGCTCCGTAAAAAATTATGAAAACAACTATGCCAGAAAAAAAGCCTAAAATGAGCTTTGGATTCTTCAATAAAATCAAGCTTTTCTTTGCATAACTTTCAAATTCAACTTGTTTGATCTCGACATTCGGAATTCTTAATGTTGCAATTCCAA
>CAZFJK010000040.1:0-3057 GCA_964519225.1 uncultured Methanosarcinales archaeon
TCAGGTCGTAGATTTAATGGCTCGTCTTGTAGCACAGCGTCAGGTACAAGAAGAAGCAGAAGAAGAAATCACAGAAGTGGTGGAAAGAAGTTATTGGCTTACGCCTGTAAAAAGCGATGAAGAGGAGACTGCCGACGAGTGTATTCAACACCTTGTTGGAGAGGAAAAGATCTATGCTTTTGGAGAACGAACTCCAGGGAGACGGCATATAAAACCCGGAGATTACATTTGTTTTTATTCTGCGGGGAAAGGTGTGGTTGCCCATACCCAAATTGCTTCACAACCAGAGCACAAAAAACATCCACGAGTGCGTCATTCTGAGCGATATCCCTGGGTATTCAGTGTAAAAAATGTCCATCTTTACTTAGAAAATCCTGTTGTGATAGATGCTGCTTTACGGAGCAAACTGGATGCCTTCAAAAAAAGTGATCCAAATAAAGCATGGGCTTGGTTTGTTCAAGCCACTCGCAAAATAACTGAGCATGATTTTAAAATACTCACCAGAGGGTAGCGTGAACAAAATGAAAGTTGCCACTTCATATAACAGAGCGTATCTGGCTTCGTGCCTTCGGCACTTCGCCCAAATCCTGCTTCGCAGGACTTCAGATACGCTCAAACCGTTAGGCGACATGGCTATTTAGAAGGAGATGAACGACAATGAATAGGAAGCAAAATCAAAAACTAATAAATAATCCACAACAAACATTATTTATGGAACAGACCGCAATTGTGAACATTTATCCACAGGATTCTGTAAGGGAAAAGCTTGAAGCCAAGTTTAAAAATAAGATGCATGAAGATCTGAGGCTAAGTTCTTCTGTATCTTATGTAGGCAATAAAAAAATTCCTTTCTTAAGGATTTACAGATATAAAGAAGCATTTGCTTTTAATTTCGTTAAAGACTTTCTTAAGAGATTTGGGGCAGATTCCGATGATTATGTATTTGACCCGTTCTCTGGCTTGGGCACAACTATGTTTACTTCTATGCTTTCTGGCATCTCATCAATAGGTATCGACAAGTTACCAGTTGCTTATTTCATATCGAAGACTCTTCCCTTATTCTTGTTTTTGAAGGAAAATGAAATAAAAAAGGTGTGGGAATCTATTAAACCACGCATAAAAACAAGCAAACCTGCAGATGTAGCAATGGATGTTCCTATTATGCAAGTCGCATTTAATGAAAAAAATCTCATGCTTTTAAGAAAACTAAAATCCACGATTGATAAACTTTCTGAACCTTATAAAGATATTTTCCTTTTGCTCTTCTTTTCAATTCTTGAAGAATGCAGCTTTACTTCCAAGGATGGTCAGTTTCTAAGGCTCAAACGGAATAAAAAAGTATCCGATCCTATTGAAGCAATGAGTAAGAAGTTGGCACAGGTAGAAGAGGATATACACCGCATAAAGTTTCTTTATCCCAGCATGTCAATTGATAAAAAAGTTATACCCGACGTCTATCTTGCGGACACACGGGATCTGTCAAATATAAAATTCAAGCGAAAACCCACAATTATTATTACATCTCCACCTTATGCCAACAGATATGATTATACTAGAACTTACTCTTTAGAGTTGTGTTTTCATTTTGTAAAAAATTTTGAAGAACTTAAGGCTATTCGTTTTGGAATTCTGAGATCTCACATAGAGTCAAAAATAAAAAAAGATGAAAAACCACCTCATCCAGCGGTAGAAGAAGTAATCGATGCTCTTTCAAAAAAGAAATTAAATAATCCTAAAATACCCAATATGATTACTGCTTATTTTGTTGATATGCAGCAAGTCATAAAGGAATGGTACAAGGTTTTAGCCCCTGGTGCAAAAGTAGCTATGGTAGTCGATAATGTTAGATTTGAAGGGGAGATGATTCCTGTCGATTTAATTCTTTCTGAAATGGCTGAAGAAATAGGATTTGAGGTTAAAGAGATTATCACAGCTCGCTATAAAGGAAACAGTTCCCAACAAATGAAAAAATATGGAAAAGTCCCTGTTAGAGAAAGCATTGTGATATGGGAAAGGTGATCAAGATGCCATCTGATAAAGAAGAAGAGAGTTGGACGATCGATCAAATCACTAAAAGTGAATTTTTCCATCAAAAACTCCATGAATGGGGTCTATTAGAAATTGCTTACGAGCTTGAGGCTATAAAAGGAGAAGAACTTAAATGGGACTTAAAGGAATTGAATATAAGTCAAAAAGCTTGGAATAAAATCATTCACAGAGGAATTAAGCCTGTAAGAGTATTTAGCCATCCTGAGGTTTTAAAAGGCAATCCAAAGAGGGTGAGCTACTATAGAATGCTTGCAATGGTTTCTCAAAAGTCGATGTCAAAAGTTGGCTTGACTGTTAATGGTTATGAAGATGGACGTAAGAGTTTTGATGATAACACAGCTTTAGCTGTATCAAAGCATCTAAACAAAATTATAAGCATTCTTATAGAACATGACGAGAAAATAGATGCGAGAGAATTTGATCTGTGGCGTGGAATGACTGCTGGCTCTCAAGCCCAAGGTTCTTGGCAAAATACAAAAGGTGATCGAGCAGAGGTTGTTATTAAGGAGTTGATTGAAAGAAGAATCAGAGAAAAAGGGTTGATAATCAAGGAAACCATTCATGGGAAGAGTGAAAAATTTGAATTAAAGGATGGACGAATATTAGTAATGGGTAGTGAGCCTGACATTGGAATATATAAAAACGATACAATTCAAATTGCTGTGGAAATAAAAGGGGGTATTGATCCAGCGGGAGTGCTTGAACGATTTGGAGCAGCACTAAAGAGTTTAAGAAGAGCAAAGCAGGAAAACCCTCAATCAGTTACGATATTGATTATGCAAGGTGTGTCCCTCACTTCCAAAGCTGAAGAAGAAATCAGTAAGAGCAAGGCAACCATAGACTACTTCTTTACGATTGAAGATATAATAGGTAATGAGGATTTAAGGAAGCGACTGTTTGAGGTGCTGAATATATGATTAGGGAAAATTATAGTCCAGCCACGTCGCCTAACAGCGGACATACGGCTACGGTGCTTCGCACCTCCGCCCAAATTCGGCAGAGCCGAAC
>CAZFJK010000041.1:0-2911 GCA_964519225.1 uncultured Methanosarcinales archaeon
CCAAAAACATTAGAGAGATACACATCTATGCCGGAAGGAGCAATTTATGCTTTCGATCAATCGATTAATACCAAGAGACCGTACTTCAAAACCCCAATAAAGGGCTTATATTTGGCAAGTGCCTCAACTTTCCCAGGTGGCGGAATCGAAGCTGTCGTGATCTCTGGAATTATTTGTGCAAATGATATATGTAATTGGGAAGTTAAGTCATAAATTTGCCCCTATCAAACCATTTCGATCCAAAAGAATGCGTATAACAAAGATCACCCTAAGGTTCAAAGATATTTTACAAACTGGCTTGCGAAGGCTAATGAGTAAAAATTTTAGAACGGTAACAAATGAATTTCCCTAATGGAATAATACAAAAAGTCAATCCCGAATAAAGCCACAAGTAAAGCAAGAATTAATAGTAAAGTTTTGTAAAGCTTTAAACTAAAACCACTTAAAGAAGTGATGCGTGCTAATGTTGTAAGCCATGCAAAATCAAGCCATACATGGGCTACATAAAGAATGCCTATTCCAATAAAACCCCAATAGCTTACAGCCTCCATTACAAGCGGTGAACCAATACCTACCCACCAAGCTATGAAAAAGGGATTTAAGGCTGATAAACTAATTCCAATAAGCATGGGCGATCTTGACAAATTAGATTTCGCTATCGATTTAACTTTAATTGCATCTCTCGCTGTCAGATAAGAGTAAAAGATCAAAAATAATCCTCCTATAAAACTAAGGGCTTGCACAAATTCTTTGCTTGTTAGAAATGTTGCAATACCAAAGCCGATCAATAAAACTAGTGGAAATTCAACGATTGTGTGACCTACACTAATCAAAAACCCTCCTTTCCATCCATTTCTAACACCAACCGCAGCGGTTGCTGCTGTCAAAGGTCCAGGAGCAAGTGCGCCTGAACTGCTTATTAGAGCAACTTTAATCAGAAAGCCCAAGATCAAGGTGATCACCTTTTGTCATTCCCAATCTCAACTCTTTAACTTTTTCTTCAAGTTTTTCTGCAGCATCCTCGCCATGTTTTTCTATAATATCAACCAAAGCACTTCCAATAACGACCCCATCAGCTCCTGCATTTATAAGTTCTTTAACATGCTCGGGTTTTGAAACACCAAATCCAACTGCCAACGGTTTTCTGCATACCTTTTTTGCTCTCTTAATCAAATTAAAAGCTGTTTCAGGAATTCTATCTCTTGCACCAGTTGTACCATAAAGTGAGATCAGATAAACGAAAGCTGAACTCACTTCATCTATAATCCTTAGTCTATCTTCTGGTGTGTTGGGGGCAGCTAAAAATATTGTACCCACATCGTATTTTTCACACATGTTCAAGTATTCTTCTGCCTCCTCTAACGGCAAATCAACGATAATCGCGCCATCAACGCCTGAATCTCTTGCTTTACTTACGAATCTTTCAACTCCTTGTTTATATACAGGATTGTAATAACCCATAAGAATGACTGGAGTGTTTAAATGTTCTTTAAACTCTTTAACCACCTTAAACGCATCTTTTACTTTGGTTCCAGTCTTTAAAGCTCTGTAGTTTGCCTTCTGAATTACTTCACCATCTGCCATGGGATCGCTGATTCCCAATTCAATTACGTCAGCATATTTGTCTAAGCTGAGCATAAAATCGAGGGTTGCCTTGATGTTTGGGTCTCCAGCCGTTATAAACGTTATTAAAGCTGGTGGATCGAATATTCCGTGCTTCATACTAATACCCTCCCTGCAACATTACAATTCCTAAATCTTTGTCTCCCCTACCAGAAAGGTTTACTACTACTATTTCATCCTTGCTCATATCCTTTGCAATCTCCATCGCATAAGCTAAAGCATGGGCAGATTCTAAAGCTGGCAAAATTCTTCAGTCCTCGAAAGTTCAAAAAAAGCTCTCAAATACGCTTAAGCAATTTTTAAGTATTTAAACATTTCTACTTAACTAAATTAAACATTAAATAGTCAAATCAGTACGTGTTACTATGGAAAAAATGCTAAACGAATATGAAGCAAAGAAGTTGCTTGAAAAACACAACATAAACGTTGTTCCAACCTACATTGCAAACTCGGAAAGCGAAGCATTAGAGGTTGCAAAAAACTTAGGCTACCCTATAGTTATGAAGATTTTATCTGACAAAATTATTCACAAAACTGAATATAAAGGAGTAATCTTAGACATTCGAAATGATGAAGAATTAATTAACGCTTACAGAAGACTTTCTAAAATTGAAAAAAGCGTAACGGTACAAAAGATGGCAAGAGGTTTTGAATTCTCCGTCGGAATAAGCTACGATAAAACTTTTGGGAAAACAATAATGTTTGGAATTGGAGGAATTTTCGTAGAATTACTAAAGGATTTTACCCTTAGAATTCTTCCAATTGATAGAAAAGATGCAGAAAACATGATTAATGAAATAAAAGCGTCAAAAATTTTTTATGGATATCGAGGAATAAAAGCCAATAAGGAACGCGTCATTGAACTTTTGCTAAAAGTTTCAGAATTGGCTAAAAAGGAGCCAATAAAGCAAATGGATCTAAATCCAGTTTTTGTTAATGAAGAAAACTACTTTGTTGCAGACGCTAGAATTGTATTGGATGAAGGAATTGGCAAGAAAGACGAGAAAAGGAGAAAAATAGGTGATATAAGTTTTCTCTTCAATCCAAAGTCCGTTGCTGTAATCGGGGCATCACGAACGGAAGAAAAGCCCGGAAATACGATAATAAGAAATCTAATAAACCTTGGTTTTGAGGGGAAAATTTTTCCAATAAATCCAAAAGCCAAGGATATATTAAATTTGAAATGTTACTCATCAATTCTTGATGTTGAAGAAGATGTTGATGTTGCAATTATTGCTGTACCATCGAAACATGCAGTTGAAGTTGTAAGACAATGCGTAGAAAAAGG
>CAZFJK010000042.1:0-2397 GCA_964519225.1 uncultured Methanosarcinales archaeon
GAATCCTGTTCCTAAGAGAAGAAAGAAGTTTGAAGATCTGGAGATCTATGTAATGTGCGAGATTCCATCTAATGTGATTCTGGCAGAGGATTTTGCTGATTTGTTTGATGGATTCTCTATTGGCTCCAACGATCTTACCCAGCTTACTCTAGGTCTTGACCGCGATTCCGACCTTGTTTCTCATATCTTCGACGAAAGGAACGAGGCAGTTAAGAGACTGATTGCTGATGTCATCAAAAGGGCGCATAAAAAGAGACGAAAGGTAGGTATCTGCGGGCAAGGTCCATCGGATTTTCCTGAATTTGTTGAATTTCTTGTTGAATGCGGCATTGATTCCATCTCCCTTACTCCGGATACTATCCTTAAGACAACGTTGAGAGTTCTTCAGGCGGAGAAACGGAGAAAGGGCCAGCGCCAAAAAAAGTAAAATAGAAAAGCCGGTGCTTTCATCTCTCTGTTTATCCAGAGGGAAGAAGCATCTATAACTTTTAACTTGTTTTATCTCTTGGAGCTATTTATAATGTAGTCGTTAACTTTAAGAGCTTGAAAGAGAGCAAGGAATTAATTAGTGAAAGAAGGAAGGATGGCCGAGTGGTTTAAGGCGCACGCTTGGAGAGCGTGTGTGGGGAAACTCACCGTGGGTTCGAATCCCACTCCTTCCGCCAATATTCAATTTCAGAGTTTTTGAGGGTTCTTGCCTTGCCTCGCGGAGTTTATCCACCAAATTGGCAGGCTCGGACTTGGCAAAAGCAACGATTTTATACGGATTTTTGAAATCCAAAAACAATTTCTGCCCGCTCAAACGGAAGTTCAAACCAATCTTTTTTAGAAAATCCCGACTCAGTTCGGGATTTTCTCGTAAAGCGAGAATTTTGCTTTGTTTAAGGGAGTTTTTCTTTTGGTGCAATGCAAGTAATTATGTCCCTTCCGGGTCTCGGTGGTAATAAAGCAACCGCATTCTCCGCAACGGAACATTCCTCTGTAGATGTATGGCTTTAATTCTCTTGTCTTCGGCTTGCTTTTTCGCCTCATCGCTTCCTGAACTTGATCAAAAAGTTTCTTTGCAACAATCGGTTCGTGCTTTCCTTCGTAGCATTCGCCGTTGTATCTCATCACTCCGCAGTAAAAAGGATTTTGGAGAAGGTATTGGTAATTTGAAACAAAAAGCGATTTTCCTTTTCTTTCTTTCAATCCTATTGCGATTTCGCAAAAAGCACAATTTGGCGGTGCTTTCTGGACGATGTTTAAACTTTCTTTGAACAAAATCCGCAAGCGGATTTTGGATAATCCCGCCTAACGGTTCGCTTCGCCAAAAGGCGGAGTAGGCAAAGCCCGCCCCATAGCAATCTTTCGCTTCGCTCAAGATGCTACGGGGTAAACAAAAATTTTTGCTTGCCTCATAGTCAAATGCGAAGCATTTGTACTTCGGGGCGGGCTTTGCTTCCTTGCTGATCCCAGTAGCAGAGCAAAGCTCACTATGGGGCACGGCGCAAAGAGAGCCGTTTCCCATCCCAAGCCGCGCTCCGCGCGGCAGGGCAGGCGGGCTATTTCTTTTGATTTAAGGTAAATATGCTTGCCTCACCCAGCCCGTGTGCGGGCAACATTAGGAAACTTCCTATATTCTTGTTGACCAGAAAAAATAAATAATGTATTATGTTTGTAGTGGTATTCAGTGGATTATAGAAAACAACCTATATTTTAATACTAATATTATTATACAAAATATGTCGAATCAAATTTCAATAATAGGCAAAAATATAAAAAGATTGCGAAAGCAACTCGGAATATCGCAGGATAAGCTATCTAAATTAGCTGATATTTCTCATAACACCATAATCAAGATAGAATCAGGAGCTATACAAAGTCCAACAATGGATACTGCACATAAAATAGCCAAAGCTCTAGGTGTTAGTTTAGATGATTTAATGAAAAAATGACAATGTCAAAAAAACAAAACATATTAGAATTATTTAAGAAGACCAAGATTGATAAATCTTGGGCCTTTGCTGACAAAACCAGAAAAGAAACAACATATATCACTCATAGTTATCATCGCTATCCGGCTAAGTTTATTCCTCAAATAGTTTCTCGACTAGTTGAAAAATACACAAAACCTGGCGATTTAGTAGTTGATCCGTTTGGTGGTTGCGGAACAATGCTTGTCGAGTCAAAAGTAATGTGCAGACCATCTATTGGGGTGGATATAAACCCTGTTGCTGTTTTGATAACAAAAGCAAAAATAACCCCCATTAAACCACTAACACTTGAACAGGCATTTATTGATTTACAACACAAGTTAGGGGCTTATACCTCAACAACAAAAGTTAGCGCCCCCAAGCATGAACGGATTGATTACTGGTTCAAGCCTGAAGAAAAAAGAAAATTAGCTTTTCTTTT
>CAZFJK010000043.1:0-2225 GCA_964519225.1 uncultured Methanosarcinales archaeon
TAAAAATCGAAAAAGATAATGGGAGAATTAAAGTTTTCTTTCCATACAGTCCAGTATATATTACAAAAATAAAAACTATCAGAGGATATAAGTGGCATTCTGATGGAAAATACTGGAGCATTCCGTATTCTGAACTTGAAAATCTTCTGTCAGCATTTGATAGAAAAAAGATTGAGGTAGATGCATCTGTCTGGCTTTATGATCTGAGAAAAGAACTGATGGCAAGAAAGTACAGCAGGAGAACTATAAAGCTTTATCTGCATTACAATGAAGGATTCCTGAAATTCAGCAATAAAACACCTTATCAGGTATCAAATGAAGATGTTAGGGATTATCTGTATCATCTGGCAGAAAGGAAGAATGCTTCGGCATCAACTTTAAATATAGCAATAAATGCACTGAAGTTTTACTATGGTGAGGTTCTAAAGCGAAGATTTGCTTATGGGATAAGGAGACCAAAGAAAGACAAAAAGCTGCCGATTGTTTTGAGTTAGGAGGAAGTTTCAAGGATTTTATCTTCGTTTAACAACATTAAGCACAGGCTGATTCTGATGCTCATGTATTCTGCCGGTTTGAGAGTTGGAGAAGTTGTAAAGCTTAAAATCGAAGACATTGATGTGAAGAGAAAATTGATCAGAATAAGGAGTGGAAAAGGTAGGAAGGATCGATATACAATCTTTTCTGAGATTATGTTAAAAACATTTAGAGAATATGTTGAGAAGTACAAGCCAGAAAAGTGGCTGTTTCCGGGACAGAGAAAGGATAGACATATAACAACAAGGACTGTGCAGAAGATATTTGATAATGCATGTAGAAAAGCAGGGATAAGGAAAGAGGCTACCGTTCATTCCTTGAGGCATTTATTCGCAACTCATTTACTCGAAAGTGGAGTTGATCTGAGATACATTCAGGAGTTGCTTGGTCACAAAAGTTCAAAAACAACAGAGATTTATACTCACGTTGCAATGAAAGATTTGAGAAAAATAAGAAGTCCAATAGATATGATGGTTAAAGGTGAAAAAGATGAATGAGTTCGTATATACTGCCAAAATTAAAGATAGCATGAACTTCGTATATCCTTCCAAAACCGAACAAAAAGCGAACTTCGTATATGAACGAGTTAGCAGAAATTCTGCACGCCACTTTAGGAATATTTAAAATCTGGGAAGAAGTTAAAACAGAGAGGTGAAGAGCATGGAAATAAAAATCATCAAGATAAAAGCTAAAAAAGCTTTCACAAAAACAAAAATTCCTGGAGCAGATTGGGTTATCAACCAGTACGTTGGTTGCCAACATGGATGTAAGTATTGCTATGCCAAATTCATGTGTAAATGGTATAACTATGGAGAATGGGGAAGTTGGATTGTTGTTAAAGAAAACCTCCCAGAACTTGTTAAAAAAGAAAATGTTAAAGGAGAAGTTTATATGAGTAGCGTTAGCGATCCGTATCAACCGATTGAGGAAAAATTAGAGCTTACGAGAAATGTTTTGAAAAACATGAATAGAAACATCAAATTAGGAATCCTAACAAAGTCTGATTCAGTTTTAAGAGATATAGACATTTTTAAAGAGTTTAAAGATATAGAAATAGGTTTAACGATTAACGGTTTTGATGGATTTGTGAAAAAGAAGATAGAGCCCTTTTCTCCAAGTAATGAGAAAAGAATAGAAGCACTAAAATCGCTTCATGAGCATGGTATTAAAAACTACGCATTTATTTCACCAATAATTCCAAATCTGATCGATGTTGAGGAGTTAATCAGAGAAACAAAAAGTTTCACAGATTTTTACTGGTTTGAGTTTTTGAATTTAAGAGCAAGTGGAAAAGAGTTTAGAGAATGGTTAAAGCAAAACTATCCTGAAAGCTATGAAATAGTTTCTGATAAAGTTAAAGCGGAAAAGTATGCGAAAGATGTTATGAAAATTATAAAAGATAATAACATACAAGTTAGAGGTGTTTGTATGCATTATCCAAAAATTATGGCGGTGAAATAAAATGAAAAAATCTGATTTAACTAAAACTTTCAGTGGCGTGCGGAACTCTTCGCCTGCTTTCGCAGGCTCGCCATTCGGGTCTGCTAACAAGCGGGTATCAGGCTTTGTTTTATCTGCCCAAATTCCTCGCTATGCTCGGAACTTCGGATACCCTCAAAAAAATCATAACTCATGAGAAGGTGAATAAAATGGAAGAATTCTATGAGTTTATACTCGAAGGCTTGGACTTA
>CAZFJK010000044.1:0-2063 GCA_964519225.1 uncultured Methanosarcinales archaeon
TTCTTACTTTCTTACTCCAGTAAAGCAGATCAACGATGAGGGGTGTTATTTTGCTTTGAAATTCTTCTACGAAAAAGTGCTCAACGAAAAATTTGATGAAAAGCTACCATTGGCTAAGAAGAGTTTAAAACACCTTTGGTATTAAGCAGAGAAAGAAATTAACAAAATGATGGAAGTAACACAAACATAAAGCACAAACTTGTTTTGATGTTTCTTTACTATGCTGGTCTCCGCTTAGATGAAGTTAGAAATCTGAAATGGCAAGACATAGACTTTGATAGAGGTATTATTCATGCTAAAACGGCTAAAGGGGAAAAGGAAAGAGTTGTGTTCCTACATTCCAAATTAAAAGAAATGCTGGAAATCTATGATGTTAATAAGCAAGGTTTGGTTTTCATATCACAAAGGGGTAGAAAATACAACAAAAGAACAATTCAGCAAATAGCGAAGAATGCAGCAAGAAAAGCGGGAATAAAAAAGAAGGTTACTCCTCACACTTTAAGGCATAGCTTTGCAACACATTTGCTGGAGGCAGGGGCGGATATAAGATATATTCAGCAATTACTGGGACATAAAAGCTGAGAACAACCCAAATCTATACACATGCAAATAAAGACATAAAGAAGCTTGCCAATTTGCTTTGACTCAGATTTTATTTAACTTTTCACTTTCCCTTATTTTCTCCTTAATTTTCCTTTCCCATTCTTCGTATTTCAAAATTCCTTTCTCTTCAAGTAATTCAACTAAAGCAGATAGCATATCATCTAATAACACTTCTTTCAACTCCTTAACTTCTTTTTTTCCATTCTCATTTCACCTTAACATCAACTATTATTGCTTTCTGGTTTCTAATATTCCACTATTTTTCTCTGGGTTAAGTTTTAATAGCCTATCTATCCTTCCTCCACCACCAATCACAAATTTGTTTTTCAAGAACTTTTGGGTCAACAGTTTCTTTTAACTTATTGTTGGTATAACGTTCTGCGGATAAAAGAAGTTACCCAAGGCAATTTGGGTCAAAGCGAGCAAAAAGCGAAGTTTTGCCTCATAACCGGCCTTGGTAAGCAAAATCAATTTTTTCCCCTATGCGATATGAATGATTTTCGAGGCCCATAGATAATTACACTTGAGCCAACGTCCTGCATCATAGTATCAGGGGAATAGGATAACAGCAAGACGATCATTATCAAGTCACCTGCTGAACCTGCTGCATTGAATGCAACAAAGAATATAAGGAAGGGTATGAAGAAAGCTGGTACCACCACGATCAACAGCAGTCCGATAATTGTCAGCAATATGAGGGGTGCTATCCCCACAGTAAGGTATTTATTGCGGGGATAATAGACATCTGACGGCGATGCTACATAAAAACCAAGAGCTTTGAGATTAAATTCGGGACGTTTGCCAGCGAGTCGCCAGAAAAACACACCATGAACAAGTTCATGTAAGAGCAATACCAGCACAAGGGCAAGGAATATTCCAGTCATCAGCGGGAGAGTAAATGAGAAGGTAGTATGTTCAGATGTTTTGGTCAGAATATCACTGAATCCCGAACCTTCTAGGGCGGCAGGGCGAAAAATGGCTGAAAATTTCGCGACCAGCCAGATCGCTGTAAGGAACAACACAATGAAAGAAACGACCGCAGCAGCCATGGCTATTTTATTCTTCGAAATGTCAATTGTCGCCAGTGGGCTATAGTGTGATGGCAGCACTCTTGTAACATGCATAAATAAAATTGGATAATTTATCCATATAAAGTATTGCATAACGCCAGGCACTGAATTTAATGTCAATTAAGTACAAGTCAACTTTCTTATTAATAATTGAGAATTTTGAAAAACCTTCTTGCCGTCAACCCTACCAAACACAATAAACCACTAAAAAATCTTTTTAACCAAAACCGAAAGCATTATTATTAATTCTTTTTTCCTAATATACTAATTGTGAACTCTCTAATCGACTATTCTTTGAATGAAGAGTATGAAAAGGTCAAACGTCTTGGTGATATGCTTGCAGATGTCGAACCTCTCATTGATTGGGGGCATTCCGCCCCATCATAAGTG
>CAZFJK010000045.1:0-1997 GCA_964519225.1 uncultured Methanosarcinales archaeon
GGGCACGCCAAGAGGTAATTTCAATACATTCAGTAATCCTTTAAGTCTTTAAAGTGTTATTCGCGAAAACAAACTTAGCGCGCTTAACTCCTTATGCATAAATTGTAGTTATCTACAAAACTCTATGGTGATAAATTGTTTAGGCTTATTTCTTGTCGTAAATAGTTGATAACTTCATTTCTTCAAACCATCTCTTTAAGTCTTTCTCATTTTCTAATCTAAACTCATTCTTAATAAATAGAAACTTAAGAATGACTTGTTGAACCAGATTTACTAACATCTCTAATTTTTCATAGTCAACTTTGCACTCACCATGATGAATATATGCAGATCTAAACTTATACATTTTCTTTAGAAATTTCTTGATTTTTATTCTTTCTTCATAGCTGTTTCCTAGTAAGAAAGCCGATCTTTCTGCGATATTATTAGTAATGGGCTCATCATCAAAGATTAACAACGATTCAAGTGAGGTGAAAAGCTTTAATAACCGATCGTTCATGGGAATCTCTTCAAAAATAATGCCCTGTGGTATTTTAGAGGGAAGACCTAAACCTATGGGTCCTTTTATAATTGATTTTGTAACAACAACATCACATGCAGCACCAAAAAGACGAATAGAGGTAAGAAGCCTCCTATCTAAATGGGTCAAATGATCCTTCATTAGTATTTCATTTAAGGATTGAAAACCAAGTTTCATCATGTACTCTATTGAGTTACTACTTATTGTAAATGGGATGTATGAGCCTACACGTTCCCTAGTATACCCGGGAAGTTTCCACTCTTTCTTGTAATTAATAGTAATTCTAATCGTACCTGGAATAATTTTCCCTTTTACATTAAAATGCCCTCAGGATCATGAATATGAGAAGAAAACAGGAACAATTTCAGTATTGACAAAGCCATTTCAACCATATCATATGCTTTCAACTGTGCTATTCTATCTCTCCCTTCAACTTCAACATGCGCGCATGCTTTATTTTCAAGTTGTGAAAGAACATTTTCGTCAAAGAATTCAACCATATCCTTCTTAGTTTCAAGCTTGTAATAAGGATTATTCTTTAATATTTCCCATAATTTATCCTTAAATTTCCTTCTTTTGTCGATAGTGAACGTAAAAAAGGCGACTTTCCCAACCTTTATTGAATCTACATTAAGTTTCATATTTTCTATAGGAATTATGAAATTCCACGTACCCAAAGATCCATTAAGCTCACGATCAAACCTAACTAACCAATTTTTTATATAATCAAATCTTTCTTCACCCTTCCTAATACGAGCATGCGAAACGATTTTCCTAACCACAGACTCAACTTCTTTTGAAGAGTAACCTTCCCTAACAATCCGCTTTCTCCTTATCTCAGAGATTACATCGTTTAATATTTCTCTCCGTTCCTCTGGGCTCTCTACATCACAAAGTGCAACCACATATTCACATACCTTTCCCATATCAAACATTGCTAAATGAATCCTTATACTTAATTATAAACAATTTGAACATAGCTTTGAAGATAAAAACCTAATATGAGTTATGATTGACTCGAATATGAAAAGAGGGCGCGTCTGCAGCACTCCTTAACAGGAAGCAGAGAGTTTCCTAATAGGTTAATAAGGTGGTTCGCGCGCGGAATCTTCCTATAATTGCCAAAAGAATCCAAGAAATCTCATATCCAAAGACGGTTATTAAACAACTGAAAAAACCTGCACATCATAATCTTAAACATATTTCGAGCAAAACGAAAGACCCTTATTTTCCCGACATATCTTCACCCGAAAAGGTCCAGGCGCTGTATAAAAGGCAAACTCGTCAATTTTCATACCCCCCGTTAAAGTACGATCACCAAATCTAACCCCTGAAAGGTTTGCTCCCCTAAGGTTTGCTCCTCTAAGGTCTGCTCTAAAAAGGTCTGCTCCTCCAAGGTTTGCTCCCCTAAGGTTTGCTCCTCTAAGGTCTGCTCCTCCAAGGTTTGTTCTCCTAAGGTTTGTTCTCCTAAGGTTTG
>CAZFJK010000046.1:0-1946 GCA_964519225.1 uncultured Methanosarcinales archaeon
AGACCCGTAAAATAAAACTATGGTAGAGCTGTGTACCAAACCAATACTTTTATAAACATAATATAGAAACTTTATTCAATGAAAGAGGGAGAATCTGAAACATTAGAATTCAAAAAATCTACAGCACAATTGGAAAAAGCATTAAAGTCGATCTGTGCTTTTTTAAATCATAAAGGAGGAGTAATTTATTTTGGAATTGATAATAGAAAAGTTGTTGGACAGGAAGTTTCTGATAATACAATGATAACAATATCACAAAAAATTAGGCAGAGAATAAAGCCTGAGGTATCTCCAGAGATAAGAGTTTTGGAAACTGAAGGCAAGAAAGTGATTGAAGTTAAAGTAAAGGAAGGAAATAATAAACCCTATTATCTGGATGGAATTGCCTATAAAAGAGTGGGAACTGAAAATCCAGTAATTCCTCCAGAAGAATTAGAGAGAATTATCCTTGAGAAGAGAAAAAGGTATTGGGATTCTGAGATTTGTGAAGGTGCAAATTTAGATGATATTGACGAAGAAAAGGTAAAACGGTTTTTGAGAAAGGCGAAATATGAGAGGAATTTCGATGTTGAATCAAAAAACGCAGAAGAAGCTTTGGAAAGGTTGGATTTAATGAAGAATGAAAAATTAACAAATGCCTCAATTTTATTGTTCGGGAAAAACCCGCAAAAGTTCTTTTTGCAAGCAGAAACAAGATGTGCCAGATTTAAGGGAACAACTGCGGTTGACTTTATTGACATGAAATTGATCGATGGAGATATAATTGATCAAGTAGAGAAAGCGGAAAACTTTGTTCTTTCTCATATCAAAAAAGCCGCTAAAATAGTTATGTTTGCACGGGAAGAAGTATGGGAATATCCTCCCGATGCTTTAAGAGAGGCTATAGTAAACGCTGTCTGCCACAGAGATTATTCTATCTCTGGCAACATCAAAATAGCCATATTTGACGATAGAATAGAAATATCAAATCCGGGGCAGTTACCAGAACCATTAACTCCACCCATGCTTAAGAAAAAACACGATTCTATCCTGAGAAATCCTTTAATTGCCAACAGTTTCTTTTTGATAAAAAATATTGAACAATGGGGTAAAGGAACCAATAAAATAATCCAGTGGTATGTTGAACATGGCCTGAAAGAACCGGACTTCGAGGAAATTGGTGGGGGGTTTGAAGTTGTATTTTATGCTCCTGAAGATATACTAAAACTAATTCCTGAAAAAGGAAGGACAAATCTTAAAGAATTAGGATTGAATGAGAGACAAATTGAAGCATTAAAGCTGATGGTAAACGAAAATCAGAACTTGAATAACCAAAAATACCGTGAGTTATTTAGGGTCTCCACAAGGACTGCTTCGAGGGAATTGAGTTTTCTTGTTGAAAAAGGATTGATTAGACGGTTGGGAAAAAGAAGAGGTGCTACCTATGTTTCAAAATAATTTTTGGCTGAATAATCCAGATCATGGCGTTTTTTTGGCCGATTTAGATTGTGGCGGAATTATTGAAAATTTGGCGGAATTATGGCGAAATTATAATGTATACAAAGCCCAGCAATTTCCGGCAAAAGATACTAAAAAAGGCTTGAATGAAAGGCAGATTAATGCTGTCATGTTTGTAAAAAAAGAAGGAAAGATAACCAACAGAAAGTATCAAGATTTATTTAAGGTTTCAAGACAAACAGCCTCAAGAGAACTTTCACATCTTGCACAAAAGGGCATATTCAAACAGGTAGGGGTAACAGGAAAAGGAACATATTACACATTAGTCCAAACGTCTCACAAACGTCTCACAAACGCCTCAAAGGGGTCATAAAATGTATGCAAAAATGAAAAGTATGAAAGCAACGTTAATAGGAACACTACCACCAATAAAAGGAATAAGTCCCTACTGTTTGGAATTGTCATCAAAAATAGTGTGGAATGTGAAACCAAAAGTTTTTATACCTTTG
>CAZFJK010000047.1:0-1892 GCA_964519225.1 uncultured Methanosarcinales archaeon
GAAGAAAGCGATTGTGGATGCTGTAAAGTGCCATTTTGAAGAGAAGGAAATGCCACGTATACTAAAATTTGTTTGCAGAAAAACTTTTTAATAATCATACTGTTTATAAAAAGAAAAAGCCATATGGTAAAATTGGAGGGAAAGAAATGAGCGTATCTAAACCCGGTATTGCTCAAGAAACTGTTGATAGGCTTATTGAAAGTGCGGCAAGTGGAGAATTTGACATCCCGGAGTTTCAAAGGGAATTTGTTTGGAGTAAGAATCAAGTTGCAGACCTGCTTGATTCACTGGTAAACGGCTATCCGATAGGCTCTATCTTAATATGGGACCTGAGTAATTATAGCCAAGGTAGGCATATATATGACGATCGTCCAAGAAAATGGATAGTTGATGGACAGCAGCGAATTATTGCTCTCTGCCTTCTAAAACAAAGAAAACCGTATTGGCTTGGTGCAGAATATTGGAATGAAAAAATCCAAAAATATAGGATAAAGGTTAACATACTCACTTTAGAGATTAAGCTGGAATATCCCACTATTAGGCATAAACCTGAATGGGTATATCCTCGTGAAATTTTTAATGTGGAGAACTTAGTAGTGCTCGCTAAGGAGTTAGCGACAAAATTAAACAAAAACGAGTTTTTTCCAAGAATTTATGATAACGCAAAGACAATTCAAGATATTCTGGGCATTGATATACCCCTTATTAAAATAAACACATCTTTAGAAAACGTAGCTACTATTTTTGAGAGGTTAAACAACGCCGGTACAAGAATAAAGCAGGCAGATGTAACCTTATCTTATATTGCTGCATACAATGAAGGGTGGTTACGGAAAAAATTTATGAAATATCTTGAAGATTTAGATGATGAAGGTTTTTACTTTGACCCCACATTGCTCATAAGAGCGATAACTTCGGTTGGAGAGGACAAAGCTGTTTTAAGAGATGTCAGCGAAGATTTTCTAAGGAACAAGGACGATTTATTAGAAGATGCTTTTTCAAAATTCAAGAACAGCCTGAACAGGTTAATATTAGATTTTAGAAATGTTGGTATCTTATCATCAGAGCTAATTTACGCCAAAAATACAATAATTCCTTTAATTTACCTCCATAGCAAGTTTGAAGGTCAGTTTGAATTTAAGAAGGCTTTCTTATTCTTATTATTAGCCCTATGGCAAGGGAGATATAGCGGTTCCGCTGAAACAACTTTGCAAGAAGACATAAATAAAATTAAGAATGCTGAAAGTTTTGAAGAGGCAATAAAGCAATTAGTTAAAGAATTGAACATTACCCAAGTAACTGAAGATGTGATTGATAATGCGATTCATTATCAAGGAGAAGGCAGATTTTTCAAACTAATCCTTTACTTGATTGCTTACAAGAATAATGCGGCAGATTGGTTTACAAAAGTCAGATTGGGTTTCACCAAACATAACGAAATAAACAAAGACTTCACCATCGAAGACCATCATTTCTTCCCTCGCAACGTTTTAAGGAGCATAGGAATTGAGAAAGACGAGAGAGAACTGTTAGCAAATATAGCTTTCATTAATCCTGGCACTAATAAAAGACTTAGAGATCAACCCTATACTTATATCCAGAAATATAACATAGATAAAGGTGAATTACAAAAGCAATCAATTCCAATAAACGAGGAGTTATGGAAAATAGAAAACTATAAAGCATTTTTAGAGGAAAGGTCAGAGTTGATTACAAAAGGAATAAACCAATTCCTAACAAGTCTATATCCCTCTTTATTCTAACTAAATCTGCGAGAAGATTATCAGGGAAAAATCTTAAGGTAGAGAAGTAAAAAACTATGAAGCAAGACTCCTTATATGAAAAAGCATTAAAAGAGCTTGAGAACATGGTAAAGGATGCTTTTAAAGAGA
>CAZFJK010000048.1:0-1788 GCA_964519225.1 uncultured Methanosarcinales archaeon
GCTAAAATTTTTTTTATTTCTCCAAGAGATTGTATCTTATTTGAGTATGGAATGCCATAAACTTGCTCTAATTTTTCAAGAACATCATCATAATAATCGCAGAGATAATAGTTCTGTTGAAGGTGTGTGCATTCAGCATTACTCATGCTTTCTAGTAGTTTCCCAATACTGAATTCGTGGTTTGTTTGCATTTGAAGAATGCGTGTTATCAGTAAGGCGACGAAGCAAGTTAGGAAGTGAGCATGAATGTGGTCTTGTCTAGATACAAAAACGGGTCTGGCTTCTAATTCACTTTTGGTTATTTTAAAGGATTCTTCTATCTGCCATAATCCTCGATATATCTCAATAATGCGATCATCACTTTCTTTATATTCACTTGTAATTAAGACATAATACCCATCAAGAGCTTCTTCGGCAAGGAGCTTTTTTTCGTCAATCTCAAGGATAGAACTGGCTTCTAAAATTTCACCTGTTTCTTTATCAAAATCAATCTTTTTAATATATTTGTTTGCCCCATATGAAGTGGCGCTGGTATATTTTCCGGGATTCTTGGCCAAATCTTGAGCCTTTGCTAGAGCTGCGGCACGATCGGCTTTAGCGCGCTTATCATATTTTTCACTGTAGAAAACAACTTGTTTTTCGTGGACAGTTTTTTTGAGTTTTTTACCTGTGTTGGTCGTTATGTAAATGGTTCGAGGGTATAATCTGGATTTTCGCTTGTACTCAGAACTCAGCCAGGTGTAACCGTCTTCTTTTAAAACATAATCTTTTAATTCTTGATTAGCACCCCGGACAGACATGCTAAAAACATACCCATCTTTATCGGGTGTATGAGTGGTGAACCAAATGTTGTCCCCTGTGGTCATACCTTTATCAGCGACAGCAATGACGCGTCCAAGCTCATATTCTTTTTTTATTCGGCTGAAATTTGGCCGGTAAGTTAAGCAATCATTAGTGTTTCCTGAAAAAAGCTCGTAAGTAATAGGCAGTCCATTATTATCCATGAAGAGACCCATCTGAACAATGGGATTGGGACGATGTTCTTTTGAAACGCCTTTTCTTTTGAAATCAGTCATTTTATCCGTTTCAAAGTAATAATTGGTAACATCATAATAAATCAGACTCGTATCACGACCGTAGTTTTCTTTGACCTTTTTGTTTAACCAAACTTGAAGATCGGCTTCATATTTATTTAGAAAGGTTAAAAAGCGGTAGACATCATCCAAGGAGTAGGAGCTTTTCTCAAAAAACTTATCTTTATTCTCAAAAGCTTTCTTTTTGGAAGAAGGATAAAGAAGCCGGTTATATACAAGGAGTTCCATGATGTGATTTGCGTTATATTCTATCTTTGCATGGCGCTGACGATTAGTGAGAAAAGTATGAATGCCGAGTGTGTGATAAACAGAACTGGCCGCAGCATAGCCAAGATTTTTTCTGATCTTCGCATTCTTTTCTAGCTTTTCAATAGGCGAAAACTGAAAGACAAGAGAAGCCTTTTTTTCCTTTTTTTGAATTTTCAGCTGTTCCACGTGTTTCTGGAAATGAGCGATTGGATCATCATACTGTTTTTGGAGTTCATCAAGATATCCCAACGATTCAATAGTTTTAGAGCGAGAACACTTTTTTTTCTTATCATAATAGGAATCCGTAATCGAAAGATATATCCGACCGGAAGAATTTTTAGTCTTTTTAAGATGCAAGTTAACCACCTCCATAGTTCTATTATATCATAATTCGATAGATTACGCCATACAAATATGACTAAAAATAAAAAAAAATAAAGCCTGA
>CAZFJK010000049.1:0-1783 GCA_964519225.1 uncultured Methanosarcinales archaeon
CCTATTTTCTGTTTTATCAAAGTATCTATTTTGGATTATAACACGTCCTTTTTTAGCAGGTAACTTTTGTTGGGGTTCGAAGATAGCAGATTTTATAATTTCTTCAGGGATATTCCTTCGGTGTGCTTCAAATTTCGCATGATTTGTTAAAATAATTTGTTTCATACACTCCTTGCCTTTTCCAGTCTATTTTTTACCAGTTCACATACAGCCCAATAGACTTCTCTTCTCTCATCTTCAGTAAGGCCAAGGATGCCAAAGATAATGTCATCCAAGGCTTTACGGTAGGCTAAAGCACTAATGGCAAAGTTTTCGAAATAAGCTTCGTTGAAGAGACGCTGCATAATTATTGGCCTTTATTTAGCAAGGATAAAAATCTCCTATCTCCAGATTACAAACATTAAATTAACTTAGCCTTCTCTTAAAGAATTTCTTCTAACATAACCCCATAGTCTTTTAATAATTTCGCAAGTTTCTCTCTTGGAATTAAATTCACGCCATTTGCTTCAGCAATTTGCATCGCTTGATCTGTAAATCTTTTCGCATTAGTAATGACAATTGTCTTGAATTTTGCATTATATTCCTGTTGATAAACGCCACATGCTGCTAACACTTCTTGAATGCCCTTCTGGTTTTGGGCTTTATTGGGATTAGAAGTATGTTTACATTGAATAAGGAGAGAATTTCCGTCTTGCCTGTGTTTTAGTGCTACAACATCTGCTCCCTGATCACGGCTAAAAGGTGTAAGTTCAACTTGATAACCCATTTTTCGGTATAAACTAGCAATTGCCTTTTCAAACATTTCAGCAGACATGTGGTCTATGTCAGTGATCGTTAAGGTTGAAGTAGGGCTTTTTTCAACAGTTACACTTAATATCTCTTCTCCCATAGTTTGCCATTCTTTTTCTTCAATTACCGTTGGTAATAAAACACTTCTGCTTAGTTGGCGTTTATGTTCAAGAAGACGGTGTAATTTAAGATCAAAAGTTCCTTTGCATATTTCATTATCAAACATTGGATGAACGGCTAGTGGAACATGAACAAACACAGGGCGTTTTTGCCCAATTCTATAAACTCGATCAGTGGCCTGGTCTTCTTTGGCGGGATTCCAAGGACGGCTTAGATGAATTACATGATTTGCAGCCGTAACATTTAACCCTACACCTGCTGCTTCTGGAGACATGATGATGACATTAAAATCGCTGGTGCTTTGAAAAGCATCAATATGACTTTTGCGCCTTCCTCCAGTAACTTCTCCATTAATAATGTGGGCATAAATTCCATATCTATTTTTTATCAACCTCTGAAGCACTCGTTGCATTTTTCTGCTGATTAAAAATACAATGGCCTTTTCTCCTTTTTGACAAATTTTATCTAAGATTTCTGTAGTTTTCATAAGCCGAGCTGAGGCGTTTATAATTTCTTCATCTGAAAAGTCTACTAATCCTTGTTCATTAAAAATAGGTAAATATGGATGTAAAGATATGTCCCGTAATGCTCCAATAACAGAGAAAATATGTTGTTTTCGTTGTCCACTTAAAGGGTCTGGTAAAGACTCACGGGCTTTTTGGACAATGCCTAAGTAATGTTTTAGTTGAATCTGTGGCATTTCTACTTTATAAGGACAAACATATTTTTCTGGTAAGCCTTTAAGATGATCTTCCTTCATTCGCCTTTTAAGTAACGGACTTACCTTATTTCTCAAACTCTGTCCTAATGCTTCCCTATTTGTTTCTGGCTTACGCAAAGGATTATGATATTGAGCAACGAATTCTTTAAGACT
>CAZFJK010000050.1:0-1752 GCA_964519225.1 uncultured Methanosarcinales archaeon
TGCTAAAAAATTAATAAGCTTGAAGAAAAATTGTTTTATGGAATTTTTAAAAGAGAATGCTGAGTATTTTGAAAAAAAAGCAATTGAAGCTTTGAAGGAAAAACCGAGATTTGTTTTGTTTTTTACAGAACAAGCATTGCAGCTGTATATAAAATACATTTTGGCAAAAACTATGGATGATTACCCTAAAACTCACAATTTAAGAGTACTATTCCAAATTCTATCTCAATTTGATTCAAAGGCCGTAGAATTTTATGATGGACATTCTGATGTTCTCGATTTAATTGAGGAATCTTACATAACTGCAAGGTATATTGGTAAAGAATACAGTATTAAAAGTGCAAAGAGAGCCATTGATGTTTTAAAAAAGTTCAAAGAGGTGTTTAAAAAATGGTTGGATTGATAGATATCCAGCTCGATGTGGTGAAAAAATTTGAGAAGATTAGGGAAAAGTTTATTGAGAACGCAAAGGAGTTAAAGAGAATAGCATCAAATTTGTTTAAAAACAATTTACATGCTGTATACGTTTTTGGGAGTGTTGTTAAAGGTAAAACGCATGCAATGAGTGATATAGATGTGGCAGTCGTTTTACTTAAACCTGCGAGTGAAAATGAAAGAATTAGACTTTACAAAGAGGTTAGAAAGAAGTTTGGACTCTTACATCCTTTTGAGATTCATGTTGTAACTAAAGATGAGTGGGATAATTGGTATAGAAAATTCGTTAAGGAAGATTTTGTTGAAGTTTAGATTTTGAAAAGCTTAAAAATTAGTAAGAAAATTTTTACACGTTTGGTGATAGTGTGAACGAATCAAGGAGAATTTGTTCAAAACAAAGGATTGTTTATGGTATTGTTACTGTTAGTGAGAAAGGCCAGATAGCCATACCCGTTGATGCAAGAAGAGATTTAGACATAAAAACTGGAGACAAGCTGATCGTTCTTAAAAGAAAGGATGGAGCTGGATTGATTTTAATTAAGCTCGATGAAATTGACAAGCTTATGTTTTTAGTTCAAGAAGATGAGGAATTTTTTAAAAAATTTAAGGAGGTGATGAAAAATGAGTCAAAAAAGATACACATGCAAAGATTGCAAGTATTACAAGCCAGTAGATGAGACAAAGGGAGACTGCTTTGGACATGAAGTACCTGCGGATATGCCAGCTGAAAAATGTCCGGCAAAAGCCTTTGAGCCGAGAGAAAAAAGCAATTATGGGTAACAAAGAAAATTCCATCAAAAATATATGAGCGTTGATGAAATAATCAAAGAACCGGAATGTCTTGGAAGAAAGAAAAACGTTGATGGAATGCAAAGACATGGAGTTGCATCTAAAGCAAAAATTCTTGAAGTTCTAAAGTCGAAATCAGGGAAAATTGCTAAAAGAATTGGTAAAAATAAATCAGGAATTGGCAATTGAATTATGGAAAGCGAAATTTAAATTAAATAAGAATGTAATCAAATCAGCTAAGGAAGTTCAAAAAATAAACTTAAAGAATTCAAAATGGATTGCCAAAGATGCAATAAAAGAGTTAACGGGTGAAAAGTTCAAGAAGGGTTGGAAGGAAGAATGTTGTGAATAAAGGCTTATGTTTCCTTATTGTTGGATTAACGGTGGTTAAGTGGATCTTTACGGATTTGAAGTTGAAGTTGTATTTTTGATCCATAACGATGAAGTTTTGGCTTATGCTTGGCATTACGATGAAAGGAGGGCGTTAAAACATTTAAAGAAAATTATGGAGTATCATAATCTTAAAGG
>CAZFJK010000051.1:0-1744 GCA_964519225.1 uncultured Methanosarcinales archaeon
AGATTTGATTTTAAATTCGAATCAAAACGCTTTAGCCAATCTTCCTGTTTTTCTTGCGATGTGGAATGCTAATTCATAAAAGAGAAGCGCGAAGATGAAATAGATTAAAGCGATTATCCATCCGTGAGTTAATGGAGAAAGTGTTCCTACTGCTAGTTTTCTTGCTGCAGAAAAGAGAGGAGTGAATGGCATAAATTTTGCAAATGTCTGCATTATTTTAGGAAGATTTTCTATCGGTATTAAAGGAAAAGAAAGCATGATAAAAAGTTGCAGAAAAGACCAAGTGATGAAGTTTAGTTCTCGTCCTAAAAGGACAAGCAATCCAGCAATGATGATCGCCCAGGTTATACCTAGAAATATAGTAAAAAGCATTAAGTGAATCGTGTATGCTGGAAAAAGAAATAAGAGATTAATGCCAAATACACCATGCGCTATAAGTAACATTAGAAAAAAGACAGGTAAAGAAATAATTACTGAAAATAAACAATGGGCTGTTATATATTCCCAATGCGTTATGCCTGCTGCAAATACGTTTCTTCCGCTTCTGCCCCACATATCTTCGTTTACTTCATAATCAGCTGAGGATTGAACAACAAATAAGTAGCTCCAGAATATGTTTACTGTAAGCGCGATTTTTCCTGCGAGACTTCCAAGCTCTTTAGTCCATAAAGCAAACAAGCCCCAGATTATTATTGAAGTAATAGGAAAATAAAATACTTCAAGCCATTTCCATTTTGAATTTTTAAAAGTGCAAAAATCCCTTTTTATCAAGCTTTTAATACGATTGATGTTCATTTTTCTTTTGAATATGTAATCATAAACCGCCTTACTGATTTATATTTCTTCTTCAATTTTCGTTTTGTTGCAATCATTAAAATCTTTCCATCTCTGATAAGTGCAACTTCTTTTGCTAGGCGTTCTACTTCATTTGCATTATGGGAGGTAAAAAATATCGTAGTTCCTTTTTTGTTCATCTCTATAAGAAAATCCCTTATTCTTTCTGCTGAATAAGAGTCAAGATTATGCGTCGGCTCATCGAGAATTAAAAGTTTCGGATCATTGATTAATGCTCTTGCAAGCATAACCCTTGTTTGTTCGCCAGAAGAAAGTTTGTATAAGCTCTTATTCATGAGTTTTTTTAAATTAAATATTTCACACAGCTCGTTAATCTTCTGACGTTTATTCGGTATGCTATAAACCTCTGCATAGAAATTCAGTATATTCTTAACTTTTAATGCCCAAGGCTCGTATTGCTCGCTCATCATGAAATTCACTTTGACAAGCGCGTCACGCTCCAGCGGGTTTTTTCCAAAGATATGTATTGTTCCTTTATCTGGCTTCAGCAACCCAAGAATGAGATAGATTAATGTTGTTTTTCCTGCTCCGTTTGGACCAAGTAAAGCAAAGAAACTTCCTTTTTTGACTACGAGATTTATATTTTTCAGAGAAAAGGATAGCTTTCCTTTTTCGTATAATGATTTATACACATTCTTTATTAAAATCGGATATGACATATCTGAGAAGCTGCACAACACATTAATAAGATTTTTTCTTTTTTGAAGATAATCCAAAAACAGAAGTCTCCATTCAGGTTGCTAGGCTTTCTTTTTTCTCAATCTTCATCAATAGTCTACTTCCAACTTTTACCCTTCAATAAAACTTCTAATGTAATTGTGGAGCTTGGTGAGCTGTCGGAATTAAGGCGAGCCCCAAAGCAATTTGGATGGAATGAGGGTTAAGCGTA
>CAZFJK010000052.1:0-1647 GCA_964519225.1 uncultured Methanosarcinales archaeon
GCCGAGAGCAAAGGATGAAGATGGAATTTGCCCTAAAGAATTTGCATTTAAAATCTAAAAGCTTAGTTTTGGATGTTGGATGCGGAACAGGCATTTTGTTCGAGTATTTATCGGGTAAAGTGGAAATTCTTGTGGGAATTGACATTTCAAAAAATATTTTGAAAAAGGCAAAGGAAAAGCTTGAAGGCGTGGATAATGTGTTTTTGATTCAAGCTGACGCTGATCATTTACCTTTTCCAAACGAAGTTTTTGATGCTATTTTCGCCGTTACTTTGCTTCAGAACATGCCTTCTCCAACCGTAACATTAAAAGAAATTGGAAGGGTAGCTAAGTCTGGAGCGCCGATTTTGGTGACTGGTTTGAAAAAAGGTTTCAGGTTTGAGGACTTTAAGATGATGCTTAAGGATTTTCTTCTAGAAAAAGTTTGGAATTTAGAAGAGTTGAAGGATTATGTTGCTTTGCTGCGCGGCTAGTTTATGAAATGACATTTTGGATTATTTCGTTTATTTGGCAATGTTGTTTTTGGATTACCTCGATCATTTTCTTTCCTTTGTCAGTTAAACTGTATAGTTTTCTTCCGTCAATGCTGCAAATCTTTATGATTTCTTCTTTTTCCATGCTTTTTATTCTCTTATGCAGCTTTCTTGGGTCAATTGAAATAAATGCTTCTTTCTTGAGTGCTCTGCAGAGTTCGCAGAGCCTCATTTGTTTTCCATTTAGTTTCTTTAGGATTAGTATGTCTAGAAAGTTTTGGGCGATTTTTTCGCAGAGAGTTGCAAGTATTTCTGCTTTTTCTGGCGCAACTATTTGTGGAATCTCTCTTTGTATGGTTATTTGAACTGTGCTGTTTATTGTTCTTTGCATGATTTCCCCTCTCTGGATATATTTCGAGATTTGATATGTTTCTTTTATCGTAATATTTAATAAACATTTATTCGAAAAACGAATACTAAACAAACCTGTCAAGCATACTCCTACAATAGGCTGTTCCATCACATATAGTAGTGTTCAATTCTGGAAAACCCTCACGGCAAGATGAAAATTCAAGTCCATAACGCAGAACAATAGACCTTAAACGCGTTATAATCGTCTTACGAAAATCATCTCTAAGATATTTGTAGCCTAAAATCCATTTTCCATCCGAATAAAGCCTGAAAAGCCTCTTATAGAGCCTATAATCAAGCTTCTTCAATTTTTTAAAAAATCCCCTAACAGGCTTAAACGTTGAAGCCGTAATCTGCCTAACCCCCGCCCTAGCCAGCATCTGCACCAAATTCTCAAACTCTTCAGCATCATCATTCACTCCAGGAATTATAGGGTCTATTCTTGCTGTTGTATAGATTCCCTCCTCTGAAAGTTTCTTAAGCGCATTTACCCGAAGTTTAGGCGGTGGAGCGTTAGGCTCCCAGAATCCTGCAACATCCTCATCTAAGGTTGTAATAGTCATCGATACAACTGTGGCTGTCGATTTTAGAATGTCTATATCCCTTAAAACCATGTCTGATTTGGTCACTATGAGAAGTGGAAACTTGTGTTTGGCTAAAACTTCGATGCATCCACGTGTAATCTTGTAGTATTTCTCCAGCGGCTGGTAGGGGTCTGTGCAGTCGCTTAGCATTACTGGAAGCTTAGGCCTAGTCTTGGCGG
>CAZFJK010000053.1:0-1518 GCA_964519225.1 uncultured Methanosarcinales archaeon
CCTGGGTAGCATTAAGATGGTATTTCTTTTTCCCCTCTATCTTTTTGGGACTGAAACGCCTATATCTCTTTTCCATCAATTCATCTATTATTTCAGCGAGTTTTCGTTCAGCAAGAACAGCATCAAGCGCTCCACGAATTATCCTCGAACCTTTACTTGCTTTAGTCATGTTATCGAAGATACTTACAATTTTTCGATTTTTATATTTTTTTATAATGGAGAATGAAGAACAAACAAAGTTTTTTATAGTTTGATTTTATTGTTTTTATATGCGCTTTGCAATCAACGGAAGCGTGCTTAATCTTGTCCCTAAATTAAAAATAGGCATAGTTCTTCTAACCGATGTTAACAATAAAGGCAAAAGCACAAAAATCTATCATTTGCTTGAAGAAATAAGCGAACTAATAAAGCTTAACTTTTCGCCAGCTGAATTAGCAAAGCATCCTATGATATCACCTTGGCGAACTGTCTATTATCATTTCGGCTCAAAACCAACAAAGTACAGATGTTCTGTTGAAGCAATGATACGGCGTATCATAAAGGGCTATCCTATTCCAAGAGTAAACAAGCTTGTCGATATATGCAACTATCTCATATTAAAGCACCTTATTCCAATGGGCTGTTATGATCTTGACAAAATAAAAGGAAACATTACACTTACAACCGCAAAAGGAAATGAACGTTTTATTCCAATCCATACGGCTGCAGCTGAAACACCAGACCCGGGAGAAGTTATCTATCGCGATGATGAAAAAGTTCTCTGTAGAAAATGGAACTGGCGCGACAGCAACGAAACAGCTGTTACAGAACAAACAAAAAGAGCAATATTTTTCATTGACGCTTTACCGCCAGTTAAAGAAGAGAAATTAAAAACAGTGTGTAAAGATCTTGAAGAGCTCGCGGCTCTCTTTTGTAAAGCTAAACCAAAAACATTCATCGCAGATAAAACAAAACCAGTAATTTTTTTAAAGTCATAAAATTTCTTTTTCTAAGATGAGAAAAAAAGAGGTTTTAATAGTCTTATTTATTGTAATAGGCATAATTCTGTTGTTTTCTCTCATTAACCTTACAAAGATTCAAACAATAACAACATCAATAATTTATTCTGCCCCTGAAAAAATAACAATTTCTTTGCTTGATGAAGAAAATAATATAATTTCCCAAATCGAACCAAAAACCAAAGAAAGAACAAACATCTCATTCGAACATCAGGGAAACAAAATAAAATTCATATCATTAAAACCGAAAACACTCAACGTAAAGTTCTTCACCGAGTCAGATAAGGATTTTATCAAAACAAATATTGCAGCAATTTCATGGAATGTTGATTTTGAAAAAGCAAGGATAACATTGAAAAAGATAGCAAATGAAAAAATCAGCGTTATCTACAAATGCAACGCGTTTGATTTCGACAATGGAAAATGTAAATCAGAATGGATGCCGACAGATATTGAATTTGAGCAAACAGCAGATAGCATTACATTCGAGGTAAATTCATTTTCTGCCTATGCAGGCGGA